>JBAXOC010000001.1:0-30862 GCA_037133455.1 Comamonadaceae bacterium
TCAAGGCCAAGCAGACATTGATTTACAAGCCCTTGAACCCTTGTGTTCGAAATGGGATCTCGCGGGAGCTGCGGTATGAGAAGCATCCTGGCCGCAAAAAGTTCACGTCCTGCCGCAGGCGCAACCACTGCCCATGAAAGTGCCCGGGCACAAATTGCCGGGGCTGCGTCATACATTGATGACCTGCCAGAACTGCGGGGCACTTTGTATGCGGCGCCCATTCTCTCGACCCATGCCCATGGCCATTTACGCGCTGTGAACTCGCAGGCCGCTCTGGCCATCTCGGGCGTGGTGGGCGTGGTCTTGTCCAAAGATATCGTGGGTGATCCGATGCTGGCCGCCTTTGCGGGAGATGAACCCATCTTTGCCATCGACACCGTTCAACACGTCGGTCAAGTCATCGGACTGGTGGTGGCGCGAACCGTGATGCAAGCCAGGCGTGCCGCCCGCAAAGTCGTTTTAGACATTGAAGCCTTGCAAGCCATTTTGACTATCGAAGACGCACTGCAAGCGAAAAGCTACGTTCTGCCGCCTGTCTTTGTGAACCGGGGTAACGCCGAAGCAGCATTAAAAAAAGCAAGCCACACGCTCACAGGAACGCTAGAGGTCGGAGGCCAAGAGCATTTTTATTTGGAAGGGCAAATAGCCTATGCCGTTCCCCACGAACAAAACCAATGGTCGATTTACAGCAGCACGCAACACCCTGGCGAAGTCCAGCACTGGGTTGCCCACGCGCTGGGTTTGGACAACCATGCCGTGCGCGTCGAGTGCCGGCGCATGGGCGGTGGCTTTGGCGGCAAGGAAACCCAAGCAGGCCACGTTGCGGTCTGGGCCGCCGTAGCGGCGCAAAAATTCAAAGCCCCTGTCAAGCTGCGGCTTGACCGCGATGATGACTTCATGGTGACGGGTAAACGCCATCCTTTTGCTTACGAATACACCGCAGGGTTTGATGACACCGGCCGACTGACCGCCCTACAGTTGCAGATGGCAGCCAACTGTGGATTTAGTGCGGATTTATCAGGCCCAGTTGCCGACAGGGCGATTTTTCACAGCGACAACGCATACTTTCTTGAGAACGTTGCGATTGCTTCCTACCGCTGCAAAACCCATACCCAAAGCCACACCGCCTTTCGTGGCTTTGGCGGTCCGCAGGGCGTCATTGTGATTGAAGCCATCATGGGCGATATCGCTCGGCATTTAAAAATGGACGCATTGGATGTGCGCATGCGCAACCTTTACAGCGATGAGTTGTTAGCAGGCGAAAAATCCAACGATCCCAAAGCGACCCGGCGAGACACCACGCATTACCAAATGAAGGTGGAGGACAACATCTTGGCTCCCTTGCTCACCAAGCTGGAGCAGACCTCGGACTACCGCCAACGCAAACAAGCCATCACCGTCTGGAACACCACCAGCCCCGTTTTGAAGCGCGGCCTAGCGATCACGCCGGTGAAGTTTGGCATCAGTTTTACCGCCACCCTGTTTAACCAAGCAGGGGCTTTGGTGCATGTGTATTTAGATGGCAGTGTGCAGGTCAACCATGGCGGAACGGAGATGGGCCAAGGCTTGCATACCAAGGTGTCGCAAATCGTGGCCGATGAATTAGGCGTAGCGTTTGATCGCGTGTTGTGCAGCGCCAGCGACACCAGTAAGATTCCCAATGCGTCTGCGACTGCTGCGTCCGCAGGCACCGACCTGAACGGCCGGGCTGCGCAGTTTGCCGCTCGCCATGTGCGCGATAACTTGGCTGCTTTTGTCTGCGGCTTAGACGGCTGTGGAGCTGGGGCGATTGAGTTTCGCGGGGGCATGGTAATTTCTCCCAAAGCCACGCGTAGCTTTGATTCCGTAGTACAGATGGCGTATGCCAATCGGATTCAATTGTGGAGCGACGGCTTTTACCGTACTCCCAAAATCCATTACGACAAAACCACGCTCACCGGTCGGCCGTTTTACTATTTCGCCTATGGCGCGGCATGTACCGAAGTGGCGATTGACACCCTGACCGGCGAAAGCCGCGTTCTGCGTGTAGACATCTTGCACGATGTGGGGCGGAGCATCAATCCGGGTCTGGATATTGGCCAAATTGAAGGTGGCTTTGTTCAAGGCATGGGCTGGCTTACCACCGAACAATTGGTTTGGAACAAAGAAGGCTTTCTCAGCACCCACGCACCGAGCACTTACAAAATCCCAACAGCGGGCGATATTCCAGAACACTTCAAAGTCGATCTCTGGCCTGAACCTAACCGTGAAGACAACGTCTTTGGATCCAAGGCCGTCGGCGAGCCGCCCTTTATGTTGGCGATCAGTGTGTATGAAGCACTGCGTGATGCGCTTGCCCAGGCACGAGATTCCAACGCAACCGTTGTGCTCACTGCGCCAGCCACGGCTGAAAATGTTTTAACTGCTTTGAAATAGGTGGGCTGCGGCACAATCCACGCATGTCGACCCTGCTCATTCGCTACGCCCAAACGATCGCAACCCAAGACGATTCGCAAACAGAAATTTACAACGCAAGTGTCTTTGTTCGCGACCAGTGGATAGAAGCCATCGGCCCAGCCGAGACCTTGCCTGACACTGCCGACACGGTGATTGATGCGCGCCACCATGTGGTCATTCCCGGGCTCATCAATACCCACCACCACATGTACCAGTCGCTGACCCGGGCGATTCCTTCGGTACAAAACGCCGAGCTGTTTGGATGGCTGCGCGGCCTGTATCCGATTTGGGCGGGGCTTACGCCTGCTATGGTTTACACCAGTACGCAAGTCGCGATGGCCGAATTGCTTTTAAGCGGCTGTACCACCAGTTCCGACCATCTCTATATTTACCCCAACGGCGTGACGCTGGATGACAGCATTGAAGCCGCTCGCGAAATCGGCATGCGCTTTGTCGCAACGCGCGGAAGCATGAGCGTGGGGCAGTCGCTTGGCGGCTTGCCGCCAGACAACGTGGTTGAAAACGAAGCCTTTATTTTGAAAGACACCCAGCGCGTCATTGAAAGCTTCCACGATGCCAGACCGGGCGCGATGATCCAGGTAGCGGTTGCGCCGTGTTCACCATTTAGCGTCAGTCGCGATCTGATGAAAACCTCCGCCGAGTTAGCCCGCGCTTTGGGCGTTCGACTGCACACGCACTTGGCGGAAAACGACCACGATATCGCCTACAGCTTAGAAAAATTCAACTGCACGCCGGCGCAATACGCCCAAGACTTAGGCTGGCTCGGACCCGATGTGTGGCACGCCCACTGCGTGAAACTCGATGACGAAGGGATCAGCCTCTTTGCCGCCACCCGAACCGGCGTTGCGCACTGCCCTTGTAGCAATATGCGCCTTGCCAGCGGGATAGCGCCAATTCGCAAAATGCGCGATGCGGGCGTGCCGGTGGGATTGGGTGTGGACGGAAGTGCCAGCAACGACGCAGCACATATGCTCAATGAAGCACGCCAAGCCATGCTCTTGGCACGCCTTCGTAAATCCATGGAAGCGCCCTTTGGTTGCGATACTGCGCCGCTTGAAATGACCGCTCGCGATGCGCTGCAGTTGGCCACCCGTGGGGGCGCAGAGGTCCTTGGGCGCAAAGATATCGGGCAGATCAAAGTAGGCATGTGCGCTGATCTGGCTTTGTTTGACCTTCGCACGCTTAATTTTGCGGGCGGCGCAGTGCACGACCCGGTGGGCAGTTTGATGCTGTGCGCCAGCGCAAACGCCGCCTACACCATCGTTCATGGGAAAGTAGTCGTCGAGAACGGTCAACTCTGTACTGTCGATCTTGGTCCGTTGATTGAACGCCACAATTCTTTTTCTAAAGCATTGGCAAACGCTGCATGCTGAGCCTAGACACCACCCTCACGTTTTTCGCAGCCTCGGTCATGTTGGCGTTGGTTCCGGGCCCTGACAATGTCTTTGTTTTGCTGCACTCCGCCGCCCACGGATGGCGCTCAGGGCTGTTGGTGGTTTTAGGTTTGTGCACAGGCTTGCTGTTTCATACGTCAGCGGTGGCCTTGGGCTTGGCCGCGCTCATGGCGTCTTCTAGTTTTGCCTTTACCGCACTCACGCTCCTAGGGGCCGTGTACTTGCTCTGGCTGGCGTGGCAATCATGGATTGCGCCAGTGCACTCCTCCGATGCAAAACCTTCATTGGATAGCCCCATGCCCGATTCCATCTTAAGTACACGCCAAACGTATTCCCGCGGTGTGTTGATGAACATCACCAACCCCAAAGTAGCGATTTTCTTTTTGGCTTTTTTACCCCCATTTGTCGTTGCTAATCAAGTCGCTGTGGGATTGCAAATCCTTTTACTCGGCGGCGTTTTTATAGTGGCCACGTTGTTCACCTTTGGGGCCATCGCTTTTTTCGCTGGCCGGTTTGGCCAAGCGTTTCAAAGCTCAACGATCGCCCAGCGGAGTCTGAATCGGCTGGCGAGTTTGGTTTTTTGCGCGTTGGCGCTGCGCTTGCTCGTGACAAATGTGTAATGTGTTCTGTAGCTCGCAAAGCCTAGGGTTAACCCGAGCCACGAGAGGGTGCTAGAGGCTTTAAAGTGCCTCATGCGCCCAATTCTTTACTTTATCCCCTTCTTCTTCCTTCTCATCGCCATTGAAATGTGGGTCGCCCACCGGCGAGGATTGAAGCTGTATCGTCTTCAAGACACCCTCACCTCGCTCAACATCGGCATGGTGAGCCAATTCGTCAACACGGTTGGCGGCATCATCACTTTGTTGATGTACTCCATCATCGTGGACCGGTTTGGTGCGTTTACTTGGGACCTCAAAAATCCTTTGACCTGGATCATCGCGTTAGTACTCTACGATTTTTTCTATTATTGGGTTCACCGCACGGGCCATGAAGTCAACATCCTTTGGGCGGCCCACGTGGTTCACCACAGCAGCGAAGAGTTCAACTTATCGACCGCGCTGCGCCAGTCATCAACAGGATTTTATTTCCGCTGGGTTTTCTACATTCCTTTGGCCTTATTGGGTTTCCCCGTTCAGGTCTTTATCGTCGTCGGTTTGATTGATTTGGTGTACCAGTATTGGGTTCATACCCAATTGATTGGTCGCCTGGGTTTTCTCGAATTGTTTTTGGTAACCCCGTCTAACCACCGTGTTCACCACGGCCAAAACGACTACTGCATTGACAAAAACTACGGCGGAATTCTCAGTATTTGGGATCGCATGTTCGGTACTTACGCTGACGAACGCGAAGATGAAAAACCTATGTATGGCGTTCGCAAGCCCCTGCACAGTTGGAATCCGATTTGGGGCAACGTACACCACTACGTCGCCATCTACAAACAAGCCCGCGCAACGGCAGGCTGGCGCAATAAATTGATGTGCTTTTTTGCAGGGCCGGGTTGGGTTCCGCCTGAGCAAGCGGCACACGCTGAGACGTTTGAACCCTCAAAATTCGTCCGCTTTTCTACCCCTTCGCCCCAGTGGATGAAAACGCTTGCCATCGCCAGCTCGGTGGTCGGGACGGTACTGCTCGTCCACTTTTTGGTCGTCCAAGCCAACCTGACTATGGGCCAGCGTATTGCGTACTCTGCCGCCGTGATGGTGAGCTACTTTTTGATCGGCCTGGCTTGGTTGCATCCCAAAGTGCTCAAGGCTGCCCATGAATAGCTTAGCACTCACGGACGGGCTTTTGCTTGTCGTTACGGTTTACCTCGCGCTACAACGCCATCTGCCTATCGCCCTTCGGCTGGCTTGCGGTGTATTTGGCGTGGCTGCGCTGCTCGGCGTCTTGCGTTTTTCCGGCGTCTATCCCCTGCCTAGCTGGCACCAGTTTGCGTCCATGTTGGGCGCGGCCAGCGCTTTTCCATTGTTAGCCGTTGTTGTGTTGTGGCCCGATTCACTAGCGGCGCGAAACACGCGCTTTGCTTGGATCGTGTTGTGTATCACCGCAGTCATTGGCGTGATCGTTGTTGGGGTCGGTCAAAAACGCATTTACAGCGACGCGTTAGCGCTGTTGTCTTTGTTGGCGGTTTGTATCGCCTTGGTTCGTACTCGGCAGTGGTTGGGCGCCTTGGGCGGGATCTTGATGCTTGCGGCGTTGGTTTTGTTTGCTCTTAAAATTTCCGCAGGATCCCTTCTTGTTCCGGGTGATTTGCTCCATATCGGTATGGCTGCAGGGCTTTTGCTAATGAGTCACATGAAGCCTACCGAAACTGTAATGACCCGGAAACCTGACATTGACTCATTAAGTGTTGTTAATTGACCAAAATAGTTCCCTGAGCACTAAAACCCCCCTTTCTTTTCTAAAAAGGTATAAACTATATATACCGTTTTAACAAAGGGGTAGCATCATGAAACTGTTTACTTCACTACTGTCGAAGTTCTATCGGGTATTTTTTCACCACTATTCACTCCATGCTCCAGAGCATGTGGGTCCATTTGCAGGTTCGCTTTTGCCGAGAAATGATTGGGACCATAAATAGCCCATTGATTCTTGCAGTCTGTTGATGATTTACAGGGTTAAGGTGACCTCAGTTTAAAAGTCAACCGCAAGCAGCGCTACTGGTTTTGGTTACAGGTGAGAATCTTGGTAAGACTTTCTATTGGCATCCGTTGTGCAACTTCCATTGTTGCTCATGGCCGATTTTCTTTGCAAATTCTGGCACTTTGCATCGCTCGACCTCAGCTGGATCTTGGGGTGTTGCGGGCGCGCTCATTTGTGCTGATAGGAGATTCGATGTGGGATGGGAATAAACCCAGATTGCCACATTGAAGATCGCGACCAAAAACACAATAAAAACCAAGCCCTGCAGCCAAGAACCGCCAGCCCCGGGAGCTGGGTTGTAACTGCACACATTGCCAGGACAAAGTTCCGCCTCGTTTTTGCTAAACATGTCTTAAAGCTTGCAACCTATGCAAATGCCAAACGACGATTCAAAGAAAAGCAAAAGCAGGCATGTGCCACACACCAGCATGTTGATCGGGCCAATCACACCTTTGATGACTATCAAGTACATCATCAACAAGGCCAGTGTGAATCCAATAGCCCATGCAAATCGTTTTTGTGGTTCGCCCACATACTGTGGTTCTTGTCCCCGAACGATCCATTGACCCAGTATCAAACTGGGTGAAAACTTGGGATTGACGAATATCCGTAGAGTGAAATCAATCAAAAAAGCAACGACAAATACACGCGTTGGTTGAAAATTTCCCAGCAACATCGCGTTCATAAACGTGGCCATCGCAAAGAAAAACAGCATGCCAGCGGCGGCTCTGACAGCCCTCTCATTCAGGACGGCTACGCTGTAACCTGGAATGTGTTCGCCGAATTGAAATATTGCTTTTGACATTGAAGCCTCTGAATAATGAACGCCTATTGTCACGCGCAAATCACAAATACCCGATGACTTAAATCAAGGGCGAGGCAATTTACCTTTCATTAAATCCTGATGCAATACGACTACTCTAATTCGCATACGCCCTACACCAGCAATATAAAAACTGCTGGCGAGTGCCCATCGGTGTGCTGTGTTCGGATAACTCACTGCCCATGAGCTGAAATCCTTCACCAAACTCATGGTGCAGAGTTTGATCGTCGTAGCGCACCACGTCGAGCTCGCTGCACTTCAGCGGACCGTCTGGTCCAAAAGTTGCCATCAATACATGGCCTCCTGGCTTCACAGAGCGTTTAACCAAATCCACATAAGCCTGTCGGGCCACTGGCTCCGTCAGAAAATGAAACACTGCTCTGTCGTGCCATAAGTCGAAACATTTTTCTCCAAAGTCGTATTGGGTAATATCTCCAACATGCCAATTGACTTGCTGCGCCTGCTGCCCAAGGCGCTGGCGTGTGAAATCAATGGCCGTACGAGAGATATCAAGAACCGACACATCGCGGTAGTGCTGCTGTAACAAATCATCGACCAAGGTGGATTCGCCCCCACCCACATCGATGATGGATGCCGTGGGATCAGGACATAGCTTTTGAATCAGCCGCAGGGACTCGCCGAGATGGGGTGCATACCAACTGACGGTGTCAAACGGTTTGTTTTGGTAGACGTTTTCCCAATGGTCCGATGTTTGCATGGCTTGACTACTCTTCAATCTACCACGCCCGGGTTAGGTAACACGCCTATGAGTTTTGGGGTGTTCAGCTTGCGTTTTGCCACTTTTCCGCCACTTGCTTTGAGCCATTGCTCGGCAACTTCCCAGATCATTTTGTTGCCTGCAGATTTAGCCTCTTCAGCAATCGGCGCCCATCCCGCCACTTTGTATTTTTTATCGGCTTCAATTGCTTTACCGTTTAACCGCAAATTATCAATGCGCTTACCCATAGTCGCTAATGGGCTACAGGTGTATTGCAAGCCCCCAACGCGCACCATGTCACCACCTTGTTGGTAATACGGGTCTGGATTGAAAAGATTGTCGCAAACATCTTCGAGAACGGTTTTGATCGTAGCGCCAGTCATTTCAGTGAGGGTGGCATAAGAATACGTGGTTGCAGTCATGTCCATTAACCACTCGCGGGTAATCGACTGGCCCGGCAGCAAACTGGTTCCCCATCGAAAACCAGGTGAGAAGGCAATATCTGCCCCCTGGACTTGCATTAAGGCATCTAGTAGCAACTGATCGCCTGTGCCATTGAAGTTTCCACGACGGTACAAGGTACCTTCTGTAGTGGCTAATTTTTCAGCAAGCTTGGTTTCATAGGGTGCGCGTATCTTGTTAATGAGTGCATCCATTGCTTTATCAGCGGGAAGCATATTGGAGAAAATTGGCAGCAATTTATAGCGGAAGTCGCTAACGCGTTTGTCTTTGATTTCAAAGTCCAAAACACCAAGAAACTTGCTATTAGAGCCCGCATTGGTCACGATAGTTTTTCCACCAGGATTGCTAATGATGCTCGCAACTGGCATTCCGTCGTGGGTGTGCCCGCCCATGATGGCGTCAATGCCGCTCACCCGACTGGCCATTTTCAAATCTACATCCATACCGTTATGGGAAAGAACCACGACAACCTGGGCCCCTTTAGCGCGTGCCTCTGTCACCATTTTTTGCATGTTCTCGTCTTGTATCCCAAAGGCCCAATCAGCAACCATGTAGCGTGGGTTGGCAATTGGGGTATAGGGAAACGCCTGCCCGATGATGGCGCAAGGTACGCCGTTGATTTCCCTGATGACATAGGGTTTAAAAACTGGATCACCAAAGTCATTGGTCTTGACGTTTTGGGCAACAAAGTCGATCTTGCCAGCGAAATCTTTATCTACGATTTCTTTGACGCGCTCCATCCCATAGGTGAACTCCCAATGGCCGGTCATGATGTCTACGCCCAAAAGCTTGCAGGCATCAACCATATCTTGACCATTGGTCCAAAGTGACGTGGCTGAGCCTTGCCAGGTGTCACCGCCATCTAGCAAAAGTGCGCCAGGACGACTGGCTTTAAGTTGTTTGACTAATGTCGCCAAATGTGCAAACCCGCCCACCTTGCCATAACGCTTTGCAGCTTTTTCAAAATCCAAGCAGGTCAGTGCGTGCGCTTGGGCTGTTCCAGGACGGATATTGGAACTCTTAAGCAAGTGTTCGCCTACCAAATGAGGCAAATTACCTTTCATGCTGCCAATGCCTAAGTTAACGTTAGGCTCGCGGAAATAAATAGGTTTGAGCTGGGCGTGGCAATCGGTCATGTGTAAGAAGGAAATACTTCCAAACTTGCCAATATCGTACAAACCGCTTGCGGCCACGCTGGCCTCCGCTTCTGCATAAGTACCCAAGCCCATGCCCGCCATAGTGCCTGCACCTAGCAGTTGCATAAATTCACGCGTAGTCAGGTTCATAATTCAGTCATAACTTATATTTAGAGGAGACCCTCTTCATAGAGAGGGAAAAATATTACTGGTTAACGGGTGATTTGGGGTCGAGCAACAAAGCAACGATATGGCGAATCTGGGTTTCATTCAAGATCCCCATATGACCAGCACGAGGCATGTTGGAGCAGGCGTTGTAAGCCTTACTGTTCCAAACTTTTCCCCACGTGTATTCCACCATCGCTTTTGAATTGGGGCTCGCAGGATCTGAAACGCCGCGCAATTTTCCGTAGTTATACAAACTAGGTCCAATCGTGCCGAAAGATATTTCCTTCTTGTCCATTTGGTGGCAGTTGTAGCAGTTTCCTCCGTTAGGAGTCTTGGTATCGTCAGTCCAAGTCAAACCCCGGCCACTTTGGGCAATCTTCTCGCCCTCTTTCCAGTCACCTAGAAACTTACCATCCGACGGCCATTTAATAGACTTGAAGTTACTTGCTTCAATGGCTTTTGCGGTTGCTTCATCCAAGGCTTTGCCTGCGACATCAGCGGCGCTACATACTTTATTGGTCTCATCGGTATCAAGGACAGATGCTTTAACGATGCCTTGGTCGCTGAAAGACGCTTTGACAATGCTAGCGGTTAATTTGTCGAGATCAGCCGTGCTGGGCAAGTTAGCGCAACCGGCAATAAAAGCCAAAGCAGTCGCGGCGATCAGAAGTTTTTTAGATTGAGATTTCATGAATGTCTCCTGAACGATCAACGTTTGATTGCAGGTGCAACAGAGGCAGATCCTTGGCTTTTAACGCCAAGGTAAGTGCCTAAGGCAATGGTGGCATCACTGCCGAATCCCGGATAAGGGAAGCGTTGCTGCCGGTAGCAATCGTTAAGACGCTGTTGCATCCCCCACATTTGGCCGTTAGATACGCGGTAAGCAGGCCATGCAGCAAAGCCAATGCCATCGCCTGGATTTTTTGTCAGGTTAGGCAAGTCTTGGAGCCGAATTCGGGTTCCGTCTTGACCATGGCAGGATGCGCATGAGAAATCATGCGGTCCTGCGCGTTGGAAGAACAAGCGCTTTCCCACCTCAAAAGATACTTTTTCTTGGGGGTGCGACTGCGGTAAATTAAATTTACCACCTTTTGATTCAGCGGCCAGCCAAGTTGCCAAAGCAGTGACGTTATTTTGCTCACCCTTTCCAAAAGGAACCTTGGCAATCTCGGCGGCATTGAATCCTTGCAGAGTTTCCATGCAAGTCAGCAAACGCGACTCCATGTCCTGCACCCGTTGCGTATCTGAAAAATAACGGGGAAGCTCAAGAAAAACGCCTTTAAAAACGCCAGGCCCTTTACCTAAATCGCATTTTTCGAGGGAAGCATTTTTAGGCCCACGCTTTTGTTTCCATAGGCTTTCGCCCTTTGCTTCAAACAACTCGGAAGGATTACCGTCTTGCAGCATGGCACGGTATTCTTCAATGCTTTGAACTGCTGTTTTCTGGGCAAATGCCCCAGTCAAGCAAACGCATGCTGCAATGGCTACGGCGGTAGAAATTATTTTTTTCATAGTCTTCCTCGGAATTAAAGGGCCTAAGTCTATTGAGCAGGCTTAGGAGACGGTTGCCTCATCAGTGCGTGTATCGCCTTTGTTGTCCTTCCAGCTCACACCAATTTTGTCGCCCGCTTTAGCACCCTTGACGGTGAATTGAAGGAACGGATTTTTTGAAACTGCAGGTCCCCACTCGGCGGTCATCACTGCTTTCCCATTGTGGGTAGCCGTAATTTCGCTAATAAACCAAGCTGGTACAAGGTTGCCCGCTGAGTCTTTGCGTTGGCCTGACTCCATTTCATGGGCCATCAGAACACGAACGGTTGCTTTGTCACCTGCTACTTGAGCGCGAATGCGCATTGGATCAGCCATAGTAATTCTCCTAAAACAGTAGTAAATGGGTTTTTAGACGTGGGGAGGAAGTCGCTTAACCGCCGCAACCGCCAAGCGTCACTTTGACTTCTTTTTTGGCAAAGAATGATTTGCCATCGGCCATGATGGCGACTGCATAAACATCCGAAGATTGACCCATTTTTGAGCGCGTCGCAAAGTTAGCATCCACGGCATCGGTCACATTAAATTGAGCGACTAAGGCAGATGGATTTTTTTCTACCAAGATTAGCAAATGCTTGACACCAGCAAGAGTCGTAGACGCTGTCAAAGGAACAACGGCACCGTTTTCCGCAATGTCAGGTCCGCCAATAGCGACTTCTTTACTTTCGGTCGGTGCACTTGCGCCAAGTGCTTTCATGACATCAGCCAAATTTTTGGCTTCAAAAGCGGCCTTGTTAAAGGCAAATACATATTGGGGGAAAAGACCCGTGGCGGCTAGTAGGCCGGCCACAAGGGCACTTCGTTTGAGGGTTTCGCGGCGAGTTGGCATGGAGATCTCCTTGGTTAAGTTCATACTAGTTAATGTTTCATCTACCGAAATACGTGTTTCCCTATTTGGCGGCACCGTTGGTAATCCATTGTGCGAGTGTTAAGGCGTCCGCCTCACTCAAATTCTGGCTTGGCATGGGTATGGGGCCCCATACACCACCACCACCAGCCTTTATTTTTTTTGCGAGGTATTCAGTTTTACCGGGATACTTTTTAGAAATATCAGTGAATGCAGGACCAACTATTTTTTTATCGATACCGTGACAAGCGGTGCAGTTATTTTTGGCCAACAAGGCAAGGACGGCTTTGTTATCGGCGTTCGCTTTTGTGTCTGCAGGTTTTTCAGCAGCGGCCATAGACTTGGTGCTCGCAGCCATAGTTTTACTTTCAGGGCGAGATGTATCGGCTCCGCGTTGAGCGCCTACCAAACGGTTTTGCTCTGCCAAGTTGCCATGAGCATTTCGAGCGAAATCAGGTAGGAAGGACGCTACCTTAGGCTCAGGGGCGCAATTCGTCATGCACGCCACGTTTTGTGTGTCATTTTTCTTTGCGCCATTGAATTCTTTTCCAGGCCAAAGGGTGTGGGCTGTCGTCATGCCATTGCGGTTGGGCATTCGCTCTTGCACCTCTTTGATATTTTTGTCTGACAGTGTGAAGTTGTCAGGGACAATCGCATTGAGATTAAGTAAAAAGGCGGTAACTGCGTAAACCTCTTCCGTCGTTAAGGTTTTAGGTGTCGTCCAAGGCATTGCGCGGTTGATGTAGTCCCAGATGGTTGACAGCGAACTCACTTTCATAAACGTGGTGCGTCCGGGGAAGTTGCTGTTGGTTAGGTTAGCCACCCGTCCGGTTTTGATATCTTCTGTTGTTACGCCCCCAACCAAAGGGCTGAAAACTTCTCCAGATTCACCAAAAAAACCGTGGCAGCTGGCGCATTTGCTTTCCCAAACGTCTTGTCCCTTAGCGACCGAACCCGATCCGGGAGGCAATCCTTTAAAGTCGGGGCGTACGTCAATGTCCCACGCTGCGACCTCCTTGCTGGTGGCTTCGCGACCTACACCAGGGTATTTCACGCTGCTTTGTGCAGCACTCCATCCTGCGAGGGCCAAAAGCAAGGCGGCTAGTGCGTATTTACGATACTTGGACATTTTTCACCTCACCGCTTTCCTGGACGAGCCAGGATTGAATTGCATTGTTGTGATAGATCGATCGTGTCCCTCGAACCGACCGCAGTTGTTGGTAAGTGGGTTGAACAAAACCTGTTTCATCGGTGGCCCGGCTTTGAATAATGGCCGGTTTGCCATCCCAGATCCAATCAAGATTGAAGCGCGATAACGCCTTTGAAAGAATCGGTGACTCGAGACGCGCAGTGCGCCAGTTTCGACCGCCGTCTACCGACACATCGACCCGTTTAATTTTTCCCCTGCCTGACCAAGCCAAACCGGTGATGTTGTAAAAACCTTTATCTAAAAGCACTTGACCGCCGGATGGCGTGGTTACGACACTTTTGCATTCTTGAATACCACTGTATTGACGGTGTAGTCCACTGGGTTGCAAATCAATGTAATGAACAGCCTCGTCTTTGGTTCCGTAGGGTTGATCACCTACCTCTAAGCGACGCAGATACTTGACCCAACTTACGCCTTGAATTCCTGGTACTACAAGCCGCAAAGGGTAGCCTTGCTCTGGCCTAAGCATCTCACCGTTTTGTCCATAGGCCACGAATACTTCGCCTGATTTGATCAGGCTCATCGGAATCGTACGGGTCATCGAAGATCCGTCGGCCCCTTCTGCAAGTACAAATTTTCCTTTGGTTAAATCTGCACCAGCCAACTCAAGCAATGTGATCAGTGGTACGCCGGTAAATTCACTGCATGAAAGCATGCCGTGGGTGTACTGAACGGTTGGTACTGCAACATTGCCCCAATCTACCGCGGTATTAGCCCCGCACTCCATAAAGTGAAAACGCGAAACTGACGGTAAACGCATGATTTCGTCAAGCGTAAACACCTTGGGAGTTTTCACCATTCCGTTGATCATCAAACGGTGTTTAGAAGGATCAATATCCCACCAACCTTGGTGGTGTCGTTCAAAGTGCAAGCCACTCGGGGTCACAATCCCAAACAAAGACTGCAGCGGCGCAAAGGACACGGAGGCTTGGTTAGTTTGAGTCAACCCTGGACTTTGGCGTCGCTGGACATTGGATTCATATTTTGAAGGTTTGCCGTAGCCGCTATCGGATGCCACGCTTTGACCTAGACCTACGCTGTGCTCTGGAAGATTAAGGATGTTGGGATCACCCCCGCTCAATGGAACGGGGTTGCTTTGGGCGAGAGCTACAGGCGCAGCGATCCCGGCCGCAGCAGTTGCAAACGCTTTACGGATAAAGTCGCGGCGTCCCTGTTTCGACTCATTAACAACCGTTTGTATTCCATCGCGGTTGAGGAATCCTTCAGGTGCTTTGAGTACGCGGCCAGAATCCATCTCATTTTTCATTTTTTTCCTCGTTCCTTCAGCACACACAACCACTTCAAGATTTTTATTGCCGGCACATCGTTTTGCAAATATCGACCACCGGATCGTTAGCAATTTGGTGAAAAATTTCCACCCCTGGGTTTGAATACAAGCCCCGATGGGTACAAAACGCCTGATTGAACCGTGACCGCATAGCTCGCAAATCTATATATGCATTTTAGCTAATATATAGAATGAATGATTTATTTGAATCGGGGTTTTCCCTCGTGACTCTCTATTTAAATCGGTAGTGATCGCGGTTAAGCGTTGCTGCGATTGAGTTGACCTCGTCGGGGAAAAGTCCAAGGTTCAACTCGGTATTGCATTGTTCAACCATGCCGCGCAGCAATCCTAAGGTGTTGATGCGTCCAGTGGGTTTATAGATAGCGCTGCCGTCACCCCCCACTTTTCGTTGATGACAGGCTGCGCACTGGTTATCAGCAATTAACTTTTCACCTACTTTTAAATCTGCGCCTGCATACAAAGGGGGTATGGACTGCGCGAACGCAGAACTCACCATACAGAAGATTACCAAAAACCAACGCAAGCGCATCATCTTTGCCTTACTTGGCGCCTGTCAAAATCCACGCAGCCAAAGCTTTTGCATCTGCATCAGCAAGCGCTGCTTGCTCTGGCATAGGAACCGGACCCCACTTACCAGAACCACCTTTTTTGATGCTCGCGATCAGCGTAGCTTCCGCATCTTTTTGGCCTGCATACTTTTTCGCGATGTCTAAGTAAGCTGGGCCAACGATTTTTTTATCCACACCATGGCAAGCCAGGCAGGCATTCTTTTGCGCGAGTTCTTTGCTTGCAAGGGCTGGCATAGAAATCAGAGCGATACCAAGCATTGGAATTGAAAACCAAGCCACCATATGTCACCTCATTTTTTTAATAAATAACCGATCGCGAATATATAAGGCAAAGACAACACCAAACTTACAAAGCCTGAATATTAAAACTCAAGAGCCTCACTGATCGCTTTCAGCCCTGCATTTGCGCAGGCATCGTCCGCATCTCCGCCGGGTGCACCTGAAACACCAATTCCACCAAGAAGGGTTCCTGCGCCTTCAATAACCAGCCCACCGCCAGCCGCCATGACACGGGCGTGGCTCCGAAGGGCGCTCATTGGTTTACCAGCTTGTGTTTCTGCTGCAAAAACAGTGGTGGACATTTTCATACTGGCAGCAGTCCATGCTTTGTTGGTTGCAACATCAATAGTGTGAGGACCTGCAAAACGGTCTCTTATCAGTATCTGCGTCAGCCCTGCGCGATCCACGATAGCGACCGTGACTTGGTAGCCCTTTTTACGGCATGCATCCATTGCTGCTTTGGCTGCATTCAAGGCCGTCTCTGGCGTAAGCGATTTGGTTTGAAAGCTTGCCTCTTGGCTCATCGCAGCCCCATTTAAAAATAGAACAAGAGCAGCAATGAAAATTTTTTGAGTCATAAGGAATCCTTTGTTGTCATTAAACGGTTTACGGTATCGCGCGAGCCCATCATGCCAGTCATCGCTTGATCAGAAGTTCGGGTTTGTTAATTTGGTACTGCCGCCCTAATTTATCTATGGGGACGATGACTTCCTCTTTTAGTAGTTTGCTGATTTCACGGCTGACAGTCTCAAATTTAAGATCTAGCATTGCGCCCATGTCTTCCCGTGAAAACAAAGTACTCAGATTGGGGTTGATGGGGTCGCGCATTTTTATCAGCAAATTAGCTACGCGCTGGCTAGCACTGCCAAAATTCAAGTCTGCAATCCAGTCATCGGCATCTTTGAGCGCTCGCTGCCATTTGTTCATCAAGTTCGAATGCAGACGCTGGCTATTGCCACCCAAAGAGCGAATTACCTCCAGTGGGACACGACACACGGATACAGGAAAAAGGGCAATAGCCTCGCAGTCATATCGCCCTGTAGCAAGCGCTTCAAGTCCAGCCACATCGCCTTGACGTAGCACCCGAACAATCCTACGCCGTCCATCATTTGCTACTCGCACCAACTTCACCATGCCACTGCGAACGGTAAATATTCCTAAGGCTTGCGTACCTTCCTCGTAAAGAGTCTCGCCCGGTTTGAATTCCAAATCATCGATGGGCGCGTGAATTAAACTAAAGTCTTGTTCAGACAAGTCGGCAAAAAGTACCATGTCGCGAATGCCGCAATTGCGGCAATCAGAAGTACCTCTCCAGGCCGATGCCGTCTTAATTGGGATCATGGGTTGAAGATCCTCGCAACTTAGCCTTTGAGTGACATACGTGCCAAGCGTAGTCGGTCATCTAAGTAGGCACCATAAAAGTCGGGAATGTACCCGCCCACAAGACGTTCAGAAATTTCCTCACCACCAGGACCAAAGAACAGCACCGTGGGCGCAACGCGAACGCCCCAAGCTCTGATCAGGGCATCGTGGGATACCACAGCGCCTTTGAAGTCCTTGATGGGTGACTTACTGCGCATATCCACTTGCACCACGGGCAAACCTTCGCGGCGAACCAATGGCGCTAGATGGCTTTCTCGTACAGTTTGGCAGTAGGGGCAACCCTCAAGACTCACCATCACTATCAAAGGGCTGCGTTTAGCAAGTGCTTTTTTTAGATCGTCCATCAGGGACATTGACCCGGGCAGTGTCGTCTGCGAAAAAACCGGGTTGGAAACGCCCAGGCACAGGCCCGATAACAACAATGCTCGCCGCAGCAATGAATGGTTTGCCATCAGTTTGCTTCGTGCTCAAGGAGCAAATACGTGTTGTAGGCATTCATGCGGTTGGCAATTCGAAACAAGGGTAAATGCTCGAATTGCGACCAATCGGTTGCCTTGTACGCATCTTCAAAGGGCTCCATATTTCGAGCAGCCTGCGCCATTTTGGAGCGAAGGTACTCCAGGTAGTTACGTGTCAGTTGCATGTCATTTCTCGCTTGCCTGCTAATCGCGCCGTGGCCGGGAACAATGACTTGGGTATCAAAAGCTAACAATTGGTCAAGCGCTAATATCCAATGCCGACTATCGGCCTGGCCAACATATGGAATACGGCTGCGAAAAACCAGATCCCCGGCAAAAAGCACTTTCTCTTTGGGTAAGTAGATTGCAATATCTTCAGGGGTGTGAGACGGACCAACGCGCTTGATTTCAAAAGTTACACCACCGATAGTTATCGAACGGTCATTGCTAATCCATTCATCGGCTGCAACGAGGACGGTTTCTTCGTTAACCCAAGGCGCTAACTCTTGGCGAGATGCTTCGAGCCGCAGTCGCGCAGTGTCCGAATTTAGATAAACCCGAGCGGCCTCATGCGCCAAAATTTTGGCACCCGCAGCCTTCATGGTTTGCAGTCCGTAAATATGGTCTGCGTGGTAATGGGTAACTAGAACGTGCGTGACGGGGATAGGGGTTACTTTTTT
Organism: Comamonadaceae bacterium; assembly: GCA_037133455.1. GTDB lineage: Bacteria > Pseudomonadota > Gammaproteobacteria > Burkholderiales > Burkholderiaceae_C > Allorhodoferax. Next base: position 18,085 of record JBAXOC010000001.1, read on the forward strand.
GATTTCCGCCAACAATCGCACCGCTAAAGCTGGCGAACCTAGTGCGTCAATCACTACGACTCCGGCCGGTGTAATCACAAAGGCCGCATTTGAAATGAAGTTTTGATTTGCAGGTGTGCCTAAAGCCGATAAACCTTCTACGTACCAAGTTGATGCAGAAACTTGTTGGGCTTTAAAGACAGGGCCGTTTTCAGCCTGGGCGGCGACAGCGGTAAAAAATAACGTCACCATTACAAGACCGAGTTGGAAAACAATGTGTCGGATAAGGATCATTTTTTGCATTCAAAAACTTTAATTTGCATTAATATAAGTCATTACTGAACTAACTGAATGCGTTGGAGCCAAAAATGAATCTATCTCTCCTTTTGGAACGTTACGGAGAAGCTGCCATTTTGGCCATTGGCGGAGCGCTTATCGGTATGGTGTTTGGGTTTTCAGCGCAACGATCTAAATTCTGCCTGCGCTCTGCGGTCATTGAATTTTGGCACCACCGGATGGGCGAAAAACTATCAGTGTGGCTATTGGCATTTTCCAGCGCAGTCGTTGCTGTGCAATTGCTCATTCATTGGAGTGCATTGGACGTGAGCGCAGCGCGACAACTCTCCGCCAGAGGGAGTCTATCGGGCGCAATCGTAGGAGGTTTGTTATTTGGTGCTGGAATGATCATGACACGGGGCTGTGCGAGTCGACTGCTGGTACTTTCCGCCAACGGTAATTTACGTGCCTTACTTTCGGGATTGGTTTTTGCAGTGACCGCCCAAGCAGCACTTTCTGGAGCACTTTCCCCTTTGCGAAATACGATCAGTTCATGGTGGACTGTAGAAGGTGGCGCAAGCAGAGACCTGCTGACAATGACTGGGCTGGGGCACGCAGGGGGATTGGTATTTGGACTGGCTTGGCTCGCTGCGGCCTTGTTTTTTTCCGTGCGCAGTGGATGGGGTTTTTGGAAGTGGGTAGGTGGCGTTGGGACAGGTTTAGCCGTTGCAGCAGGTTGGTGGCTTACTTACCAAGTATCAACCCAGTCCTTTGAAGTTGTGCAAGTGCAAGGACTTACTTTCAGCGGGCCATCTGCAGAGTGGCTCATGCGCATTTTGGCGACTCCCTCGCCCGCAATCGGGTTTGATTTTGGATTACTGCCTGGTGTATTTTTAGGTTCGTTTCTAGGAGCTTGGGTGGGCCGCGACTTAAAGCTCGAAGGGTTCAAGGACGGCTACAGCATGACCCGATACATTATTGGAGCGGTGTTGATGGGGTTTGGCTCGATGCTTGCTGGGGGGTGCGCCGTGGGGGCCGGTATGACTGGCGGCTCTGTTTTTGCCCTCACGGCATGGATCGCATTGGTAGGTATGTGGATAGGGGCAGGTCTCATGGACCGATGGATGGACAATGCGCCATCACACCACTCTTCCGTCAAGTTGCCTGCGGAAAACCCGCACGCAACTTGATTTCATGGGTTTTCCGGCGGTGCTTCTTTCATTGCGCACGTGCTAAAGCCAAAGATCGCATAAGGTGGGCACCATCCAAGGGAGCCTGTGGCCAAGGGAACTAATCCAAGCCATCCCCAAAGGCCAACTGTTCCTGTCGCAGCCAGCGCAATAAGAACCAAGCCGATACTGATACGTGCAATGCGGTCGATACCGCCAACATTAATTTTCATGCGTACTCCTAGTTAAATGGGTTAGTTTGTCTTAGCCGGTTTCCACGGTTCTGTCGATTGTGTGCTTATTGACTATTTACCACTAAGGTATTCAGCAACTGCAGCAATTTCTAACGGAGTCATCTTGGCCACAATAGAGTGCATAACTGCATTGTCATTGGTACGTTCGCGCTTGCCAAAACTTTTGAGTTGGCTCTCGATATAGCTCGCGTACTGGCCCGCAAGACGAGGCAAGTTTGCCGTGCCTAGTCCGTCTTTTCCATGGCAGCTTGCACAAGCTGGAACGCTGCTGAATTTGTTGCCAAAGTGAAATACATAGTGACCTACAGAGGCCAGATCCGAATCTTTAGCCGGCTCAACAGGCACTCCCTTTTTTTCAAAATACCGGCCCAAGGCAATCATCTCTTCGGGCTTGAGCTTAACGACCATATCGGCCATAGCGGTGCTTTTGCGTTTACCCGTCTTGAAGTTTTCAAGCTGTTTGGCAGTGTATTCCCAGTGTTGACCCGCTAATCGTGGAAAGACCTCACTTGATGACTCCCCTTCCATGCCGTGACAAAGAAAACAGACGCCAGCGACGATTTTTTGGGCTCGTGCTTCATCGGTCTGAGCGCCTACATACCCAGCCCAAACACATACCCATGCTAAAGCCCACCGCTTGAGAGCGCGCATATTAAGCCAGAGTGTCGGCCCAAATGTTTCGAGCCCAAGACATCGCATATCGTCCTTCAAGCTCATTGGCCGCACTTGAAACGCCACCCGAACCAGCAACGGTCACCATCGTTTTTTTGGCTGCGTCATATTGATGCACGCTGGAGACGTGGATAACGTCTTCTTCGCTCACAAAACTATAGCAAGTGTTGTTATAAATAGGCATCGCATTAGGCGACTTACCTGTTAATAGTGCCACTACAGCAGCAGCGCATGTTTTCCCGTGTTGATTGGCCATATGTCCAGATTTAGGCATTGCTGGTGCAATTTGAATCGAATCACCCAGAACATGAATGTTTGGGGCCGCCTTGGACTCAAAGGTCAGAAAATCAACCTCACACCAGCGCTTGTTAGCTGTGGCTAATCCTGTTTTGACGGCAATGTCACCCGCCCGCATCGGAGGGATTACATTGAGAACATCGGCTTTGATGCTGTCATTAAATTCAAATTTCAAAGTGTTGCTTACCGCATCAACATCAGTAAGCGCGTGCTTAGGTCGGTACTCCACTATATTTTTATAGCGCTCGCTCCATGCCTTTTTGAACAAAGGCCCTTTGGACGTGACGTCGTCATTGGCATCCAAAATCAGGACCTTGCTTTTGGGCTTGGCTTTACTAAAGTAACTAGCGATTTGACAGGCGCGTTCATAGGGGCCAGGGGGGCATCTGTAGGGAGCCAATGGGATAGCCATTGCATAAACGCCACCATCGGGCATCGCCTCCAATTGTTTGCGAAGGGCTACGGTTTGGGGTCCCGCCTTCCAAGAATGTAGAACTTTGTCTTGGGCACCCGGTTTGGACATGCCTGGGAGGGTTTCCCACATAAAGTCGACGCCCGGCGAAAGTATCAGCCGGTCATAGGCCAGTTCTGCGCCACCTGCGAGTTTGACCGTCCTTTTATCGGGGTCGATAGAAGTCACCATGTCACGCACCATCTTGACACCGTGCCGACTGGATAAATTGTCATACGGTGTAGTTATGTCGGACATCGATTTACTGCCACCCAAAACCAAGTTGGAAATCGGGCAAGAAATAAACGTGGCATTGGGCTCAACCAAGGTCACCGCAATCCCATAGTCTGACCACATACGGATGTACTTGGCTGTGGTAGCGCCCCCATACCCTCCACCAATGATGACAACTTTAGGCCCCTTGTCGCCACTGCCAGTCGCACACCCACTGACAAATCCCATTGCACCAAGGACGCTGGCGCTGCTAACGGTCTGAACAAATTGACGGCGTTTCATAGGTCTACTCCTTATTTTTTTAATGCGGCAAAGTAGCCCGCGAGTTGTTCAAGCTGTTCGTCAGAGTAGCCCTTGGACAGTTGGTGCATGATGGTCGCCGGCTTTTTTCCGGACTTGAAGTCCAACATCTTTTTCAACAAATCGTCTTTGGGCTGCCCAGCTAAGGACTCCATTCCTGACAGTGCAATTCCAGCTGTTCCGTGGCAACTTGCACAAGCAGCGGCCATACTCCTCACCTGCAATGGATCGGCTGCTAGAGACCATGCGCAAAGTGAAAGCAGTGCGATACCTGCAGATGTTTTAAACCAAATATTCATTGCGACTCCTTCAAATTTCACACTAAAAATTAACAGATGAAAAAATCTAAAAATTTATTCGTCATCTCTTATATATGCGAATACTATAGTGCTTGGGTGAGTTTCAGGTCAGTGAAAACCCTCAGATACCACCATGATCTTTTAAATTTGACTATGTAACGAGGAGACTATCCGTGCTCAAGCTTTTGTTTACTTTTTTCTTGGCTGTTTTTTTGAATGGCGTACAAGCCCAAGACATCAAAACGGTTTACCACGTCAATACAGGTGTTGATACGGCCGCGGCTGTGCTGAACAATGTTCAAAATCACCTCAATGCAGACCCTAAAGCGAGGATTGTGGTGGTCACCCATGGATTGGGTATTGACTTTTTGTTACAGGATGCCAAGGACAATAAAGGCCGTGAATTTAGCGCTCCTGTGAGTCATTTGGCTGCCAAGGGGGTTGAGTTCAGGGTCTGCAATAACACCCTTGTAACGCGCAATGTCAATCCAGAAAAACTGCTAATGGAGACGAAGATTGTTCCATCGGGGGTGGCTGAAGTAGCTCGACTTCAAGCCCGAGAAGGCTTCGTGTATTTAAAGCCTTGATTAACTTTCGATCTGCTGGCACACCGCTTTGCAGAGGCTAACAATTTTATCGTTGTCGATACGGTAATAAATCTGAACCCCTTCTCGACGCTTAGCTAAGACGCCCGCCTTGAAAAGCGTATTGAGATGTTGCGACATATTGGGCTGTGTCGTTTCAATGTGCTCTAAAAGATAGCTTACATTTTGCTCACCATCACACAAGCAATTGATGATTTTGAGGCGCATGGGTGCGGACATGACAGCGAAGAGCTCAGCCGCTCTTTCAAAAACATGGTCGGGCTTTTCAAGCGCTGGGTGCAGACTTTGGGGCGAGGACATAGGCATGAGGTTTAGCGGGCGGAAAAAAGTACTTCAAAAACTAAAAGTATTATTTTGAGGTGCTTCCCATTTTCTCACTATTACGCCGAGTAATTAAGCCCAAACTAAGGTTGGTTATTTTCAATCACTGTTAATCCGTCTTTGCCCCGCCCTCAAACCACTGCTTAATCACTTCGCGCTCCGCGTCCGTAATTTGCGTCGCGTTGTTCATGGGCATGATGCGGGTCACTACTGCTTGCTGGTACACCGCTTGCGCATGCAGAGCCAGGTTTTGTGGCGAATCAAGGCGCACGTTTTTCATCTGCACTTGTTCGCCATGGCATTGGTAACAGCGCTGCGACAAGATGGGCTGAAGCGTTGCGTAGTTCGGCACTGCAGTCACGCTTGATTTTGGTGTCGTTGATTGGTCTGCAGGTGCCATCCAGAGAATCGCAAACACAATGACTGCGACGCCTGAAAACGCATAGCGCCAAGGATGGGGGTTGCGTCCGAGCTTAAAGCCGTGGCGCAAGACAAAAAACTGGCGAATCGCTGCGCCAGCAAACATCATGAGAATCAGTACCAGCCAATTATTCGGATGGCTATAGGTAAAGCTGTAATGGTTGCTTAACATCGCAAAGAGAACTGGCAGCGTGAAGTAGGTGTTGTGTACGCTGCGCTGCTTGCCGCGCTTGCCGTGCACTGGGTCGACTGCCAATCCAGCTTTGATACTGGCCACCACGGTTTTTTGGCCAGGGATGATCCAGAAAAATACATTGGCGCTCATGCTGGTCGCCATCATGGCGCCCACAATGAGAAATGCGGCGCGGCCTGCAAACCAGTGGCACGCTAACCATGTTGCCGCACAGACCATCAGCGCAACCAAGCCCCCGACGATGGCGTCGCCGTGTTTGCGCTCCCCAAATATTCGGCAAATAGCGTCATAGGCAAACCAAAAAACCACCAAAAACTCCAAGGCTACAGCCACAGCGGTTGCTGGCGCCCAGTCCATCACGGATTTGTCGATGAGATACGTGCTTGCGTTCCAGAGGTAGGAAATAGTGAATAACGAAAACCCCGTTAGCCACGTGCTGTAGCTTTCCCAATAAAACCAATGCAGATGGGCGGGCAACTCCGGCGGGCGGACTGCGAACTTCACAGGGTGGTAAAACCCCCCGCCGTGTACCGCCCAGAGCTCACCACTGACCCCTTGGCGTTGGAGCGCAGGATCGGTTGGCGGCGTCAGGCTGCTGTCTAAAAACACAAAGTAAAAAGACGAACCAACCCAAGCAATCGCGGTAATGACGTGAACCCAACGCAACAGCAGGTTGGCCCAGTCTAATAAGTAACTTTCCATGGTGTACGGTTCTCCTGGTCGGAAATTGTATACAGTTTAAAGTTGCTTCAAGGCCAAGCTAAGCCGCCCTCAACAACTGGGCTGCGACCGACACCGCAATGACTTCGGGGCGTTTGTCGGTGATGCCGGTAATCCCAATCGGGCAGGTGACGTGGGCGAGGTCCTCGGGCGTAAAACCCTTGGCTTCTAAGCGGCGCCGAAAGGTGGCCCATTTGGTTTTGCTACCGATCAGCCCAATAAAGGGCAGATCCGCTTGCGCCCTTTGCCGTAATAAACACGCTGCAACAATATCCAAATCTTCGGCGTGGCTAAAACTCATGATGAGAATCCGAGATTGCGGCACCAGGTCTGAAACGGCCGCGTGAACCGGGTTGGAATGCTCACACCGAATACCCAAAGGCACGTCTTCGGGAAAGATCTCATCGCGGCTGTCAATCCAAGTGACATCCATAGGCAAGGCTGATAACACCTTTGCCAACGCTGTTCCCACATGGCCGCCGCCAAACAAGGCGACCGGGAACTTCTTGTCTTCTAATCGCGGCGTAAGGCTCGGGGCGTCTGCGGCATTCACACACTCAAAGCGCAACTCCACTTCCCCGCCACAACACTGGCCCAAACTCGGCCCTAGGGAAAAGCGCCGAGTTTCCATGCCACCGGGACTATGGGCCATCGCGCGGGCATGGGCGATCGCATCGAGTTCTAACCGCCCGCCGCCAATCGTGGCCACAAAACTGTTCGGAAAAACGCCCATCCAAGCTCCCGCGCCCCGGGGGACAGACCCTCGGGTGGCTTGCACCAAAACCAAAACCGCGTTACTGTGCGAGAGTTGGCTTAAAAATTGAGACGCATGACTTCGCATGAAGGTTCTCTTAAGATAAATAAACGATACATCGTTGGAGATACCACATGACTTTACTTTCTCAGCCCGTCGCATTGCGCCTTGGGGCCTTGGTATGCGCAGGGATTTCTTTGTTTGTCATTGGCTGCGCCAACGCACCCAAAGCACCGGTTGCCATCGTACCCGCACCCCAAGTTGCGATTCCTAAAGAGGCGCCACCCACTTACGTGTCGGAAGCACCCAACCCGCGCGAGTACCGCCGCGATGCAGCCTCGCACCTCTACAAAAAACTCAATAACCGGATTTACCAAGGAAAAATGCCGCCTCTGCTGCAAGCCGTTGGCGTGTTGCAAGTCGATATTGGCCCACGCGGCGAAGTGACTGAAGTGCGTTGGATGCGAGCACCTGACCATGTTCCGGCAATCATGGCGGAAATTGAACGGGCGGTAAAAGATGCTGCGCCCTACCCAGCCCCCATCAAGATGGGCCGGGTGACGTATACCGACACGTGGCTTTGGCACAAGAGCGGCCGCTTTCAGTTGGATACCTTGTCAGAAGGTCAGTTGTAATTTACGAGCCCCGGTAGGTCGAGTAGCTCCAGGGGCTTACCAACAAAGGGACGTGGTAATGCTGCGTTGGATCGGCAACGCCAAAATCCAGACCCACTTGGTTTAAGAATGCCGGTTCTGGCACAGCGACTCCTCGGCTTTTGAAATACCCAGCCACATCAAAAACCAAACGGTACGTTCCTGCCCTTAAGGCCGCGTGGTCATACAACATTCCGTCAGGGTTGCGGCCGTCGCTGTTGAGTACAAACTGTTTAACCAACGTGGCCTTTGCGCTCGGGCTCGCTGAATCCGTGGTGTACAGCGCAACGCGCATGCCAGCAGCCGGGGTGCCATGCATGGTGTCTAAAACGTGGGTACTAAGTCCCATAGCAACTCCTTGGAGGAACACTTCAAAATTAAGATCGAAGTGTATACACTTCTGATGGTTTAACGCTATCATTATCCGCATGGAAAACGCCACGCCCACCGGATTTATTGTTGACGCACTGACGCGCTCTATTGTGGAGCACCGGCTGCTGCCCGGATCCAAATTGGTCGAACAAAAACTCGCAGACCAATTCGGAGTCTCGCGCACCCTCATTCGACAAGCCTTGTTTCGCCTCTCGCAAAACCGCCTGATTCGCATGGAACCTGCACGCGGAGCGTTTGTTGCTGCCCCTTCGCTTGAAGAGGCACGTCAAGTTTTTTCGGTGCGCCGTATGTTAGAAGCCGGGATGGTTCGTTCGCTCATCGCCGACCTGAAACCCCAACATATCAAAGCACTCAAAGACCATATCAAACTTGAAGGCGCAGCCATTGGAGAAGGCGATATTTCCAATCGTACCGAATTGCTTGGAGATTTTCATGTGCTGATGGCCAAGCTCATCGGCAACACCGTGTTGGCGCAGATGCTAGGCGACCTGAACTCGCGCTGCGCACTCATCACCATGATGTACCAAAGCGACCAAGAAGCCGCCCATTCGCAAGAAGAGCACATCGCCATCGTGAACGCCATTCAAGCCCGTGACGAAACTTTGGCCCTACAACTTCTTGACGAACACCTGTGCCATGTTCAAGCTGCCTTAATCCCTGAGTCTTCCTCCCCAACGCCACCACGAGCACCATGAAACATTACGACTCCACCGCTGCCTATCCACGCGACCTCATTGGCTATGGCAGCCAACCGCCCCACCCGCAGTGGCCCGGGCAAGCCCGCGTTGCTGTTCAGTTCGTGTTGAACTATGAAGAAGGCGGCGAAAACAGTGTCTTGCACGGGGATGCGGGCTCCGAGCAGTTTTTGTCCGAAATGTTCAATCCCCCGGCATTTCCTGATCGGCACATCAGCATGGAAGGGATTTACGAATATGGGTCTCGCGCTGGGGTATGGCGCATTCTTCGTGAATTTGAAAAACGCAAACTACCTTTGACCGTGTTTGGCGTAGCCACGGCCTTACAAAAAAATCCGGAGCTCTGCGCCGCATTCCAAGAACTAGGCTGCGACATCGCCTGCCATGGTTTGAAATGGATCCATTACCAACATATTGACGAAACTACTGAGCGCGAACATATGGCGCAGGCCATGCAGATCATGCAAACCCTCACCGGCGAACGCGCGTTAGGCTGGTACACCGGGCGCGATAGCCCCAACACGCGCCGCTTGGTGGCCGACTTTGGGGGCTTTGAATACGACAGCGACTACTACGGCGATGACCTGCCCTTTTGGATGCAGGTGAAAAAAACCGATGGCACCACAGTTCCACAACTCATCGTTCCCTACACACTGGACTGCAACGACATGCGCTTTGCCTTGCCGCAGGGCTATTCGCATGCGGATCCGTTTTTCCAATACCTCAAAGATACCTTTGACGCGCTTTACACAGAGGGCGACCCCAACGGATTGAACGCTCCAAAAATGATGAGCATTGGTATGCACTGCCGTTTACTCGGGCGGCCCGGACGCATTACCGCTTTGCAGCGGTTTTTAGACCACATCGGCAACCACGACAAAGTCTGGGTCTGTCGCCGTTTAGACGTGGCACGGCATTGGAAAGCAACACACCCCGTATGAAGACTTCAACCCCACTTCCCCATTTGACTTTGCCAGTGCCTGCCAAGTTGCAAGCGCTTAACGTCGCTCCGCTTGAAAAAGCCCAAGAGATGCTGAGTGGCTTGTACGAGCATTCCGATTGGATCGCTCACCAAGCCTTAGCGCAAAGGCCGTTTCGCTCGGTAGCCCAACTCAAAGCTGCTATGTGCGCCGTCTTGGATGGCGCAGGCCGGGAGTTACAACTCGCACTGGTTCGCGCCCACCCTGAACTCGCGGGCAAGGCGATGCTCAGTCAAAATTTAACGGCGGAGTCCACTAACGAGCAAAGCAAAGCGGGCCTTACCCAATGCTCCGCCGAAGAATTTGAAAAAATTCAACAACTCAATACCGACTACAACCAAAAATTTGGTTGGCCCTTTATCTTGGCAGTGCGCGGCCCGCGCGGAATTGGGTTGCATAAAAAAGAAATTATTGCGGCGTTTGAGCGGCGCTTGCAAGGCCACCCTGACTTTGAATTGCAAGAGTGCCTGCGCAATATTCACCGCATTGTTGAAATCCGTCTTAACGACAAGTTCGACATCGAACCCACCACTGGCCATGCCGTGTGGGATTGGCACGAAGCCTTAGCCCAACACAGCGACCCCGGCTTTGCAGAACACGGCCAACTCACCGTGACTTACCTCACCCAAGCCCACCAAGCGTGTGCTAATGACATTCTCCAGCGTATGCAAGGCTGCGGCTTTGACGACGTTCACATCGATGCCGTGGGTAACGTCGTGGGTCGCTACCACGGCCAGAAGCACGACGCGCCCACCCTCCTCACTGGCAGCCACTTTGACACGGTTCGAAACGGAGGAAAGTACGACGGGCGATTGGGAATTTTTGTGCCTATCGCCTGTGTTGATGCGCTACACCGAGAAGGCAAACGCTTGCCCTTTGGTATTGAAGTGATTGCTTTTGCAGAGGAAGAAGGGCAACGTTACAAGGCAACCTTTTTAGCCGCCAGGGCCTTGACCGGCGACTTCAAGCCCGAGTGGCTAGACCAGTTGGATGCGGATGGCATTGCGATGCGCGACGCAATAAAGAGCGCGGGGCACGACGTCAACACCATTGCAAGCCTTGCCCGCGACCCGAAAAAATACCTCGGGTTTGTGGAAGTGCACATTGAACAAGGCCCGGTGCTCAACGCGTTGAACCTGCCTTTAGGCGTTGTGACCTCGATCAACGCGAGTGTGCGTTACGTGGGCAATGTGCTTGGCACCGCCAGCCATGCAGGGACCACTCCCATGAACCGCCGCCAAGACGCCGCTTGTGCAGTTGCTGAGTTGGCTTTGTTTATGGAACAACGCGCCCTTCGCGATGGGGACTCTGTCGCCACCATCGGGCAACTCCTCGTTCCTAGTGGCTCCGTCAATGTGGTTCCTGGGCGCTGTGATTTTTCTTTGGATATGCGAGCGCCCAGTGATGCCCAAAGAGACGCTCTAGCAGGCGATGTTTTGGCGGAGTTAAACCACATCTGTATTCGTCGCGGAGTTCACTTCACTTTAGAAGAAACCATGCGAGCTGCCGCCGCACCCAGTGACAAGGCATGGCAAACACGTTGGGAAAACGCAGTCCATGCCTTAGGAATTCCGGTCCACCACATGACCAGCGGGGCGGGGCACGACGCGATGAAGATGCACGAAATCATGCCGCAAGCCATGCTGTTTGTGCGAGGGGAAAACAGCGGTATCAGCCACAACCCGTTGGAGTCCACCACCAGTGACGACATGCAACGCGCCATCGATGCGTTTGGAAACATGATCTCCCAACTCAGTCTCGAACTATCTTGATTCACCCCATTTATTTTTGAAAATATTTTATGACCCACACTGTTTATACCGACTTAGATACTTGGATCGACATGCACTTTGATGAGCAGGTTCGCTTCTTACAAGAATTGGTTCGGGTGCCCACCGATACCCCGCCCGGTAACAATGCGCCACATGCCCAGCGGACTTCTGAGCTCCTAGAGGCTATGGGCTTGCCGGTTGAAAAACACGCCATCCCCGAGGCGGAAGTTCATGCTGTGGGAATGCAAAGCGTGACTAACTTGCTGGTTCGCAGGAAATTTGGCGCGGGCCCCACCGTACTTTTGAACGCGCATGGCGACGTCGTTCCTCCGGGCGAAGGCTGGACCCACAACCCGTATGGCGGAGACATCGAAGATGGAAAAATGTATGGCCGTGCGACTGCCGTCAGCAAATGCGATTTTTCCACCTACACCTTCGCACTTCGTGCGCTCGAGGCCATTGCAAAACCCACCCACGGCAATGTGGAATTGTTGTTTACCTATGACGAAGAATTTGGTGGCGAGGTCGGTCCAGCATGGTTGCTCAAGCACGGCATCATTCACCCCGACCTGATGATCGCAGCGGGATTTAGCTACCAAGTCATTACTGCCCACAACGGCTGCCTGCAAATGGAAGTCACCGTTCACGGCAAGATGGCCCACGCAGCGATTCCAGACTCGGGCGTTGACGCGCTGCAAGGCGCTGTGCACATTTTGAATGCCTTGTACGGACAAAATACGTTGTACCAAAACATCAGCTCTGACGTCAAAGGAATTAACCACCCCTACTTGAACGTCGGCCAAATTGAAGGCGGAACCAACACCAACGTGGTTCCCGGACGTGTCACCTTCAAGCTCGACCGGCGCATGATTCCCGAAGAAAATCCAGCAGAAGTGGAAGCCGGCTTGCGTGCCCTCATGGCCCAAGCTGCCGCAGAGAAAAAAGGAATTTCTATTGAGGTGAAACGCTTGCTATTGGCCAATGCGATGCGCCCCCTTCCAGGCAACAAGCCTTTGGTCGATGCCATTCAACGCCACGGCGAAGCCGTTTTTGGAGAACCCATTCCTGCGATAGGAACGCCTTTGTACACCGACGTTCGGCTGTTTTGTGAAGCTGGGATTCCAGGCGTGATTTACGGCGCTGGCCCGCGTACCGTTTTAGAGTCACACGCCAAACGTGCAGATGAGCGCATTGACCTCGAAGACTTGCGTCGTGCGACCAAAGTCATTGCACGCAGCTTGTGTGATTTGCTTAACGTAAAGAAATAAAGCCAGTCAGTGACGCTCAGGTTTTTAAGGATTCCAGCGCCACATAATCCTCATCCTTCAAAGCGGCAATCAA
>JBAXOC010000002.1:0-23120 GCA_037133455.1 Comamonadaceae bacterium
CTACTGGGCAGAATGGTGCGGGCCTTGCAAAATGATTGCGCCTATTTTGGACGAGGTATCAGCCACCTATGCTGGCAAATTGAACATTGCCAAAATGAATGTCGATGAAAACAGGGAAATCCCCGCTAAATTTGGCATTCGAGGTATTCCTACCTTGATGCTTTTTAAAGACGGCGCACTCGCCGCCACCAAAGTGGGCGCGTTGAGCAAAGCGCAGTTGGTGGCCTTCATCGACGAACAAATCAAATAACCTAGAAACCACAGTCAAACCCAAACGCTACACAGATCCATCAGCGTTTGGTAAAAACTCTGGTTTTCCTGTCATAATTACTATAGTTCACCCACATCTATCCAAAGTGGGCACCGCCATCACGGTGAAGAATTCGGATAGCCAGCGCCAACCCTCGCTCGCCAAATCCCTTCCTCCATCCCCAGATCTTTTGTACTTGCCGAAATTTTCGGTTAACTCCCCACCGGGACCTACTCCATGCACTTAAACGAACTCAAGGCACTGCACGTGTCAGAAGTACTCAAACAAGCCGAAGAGCTTGAAATTGAAAACACGGGCCGCATGCGCAAACAGGAGTTGATGTTTGCCATCATTAAAAAGCGGGCCCGCACCGGTGAGCAAATCATTGCCGACGGCGTATTGGAAATATTGCCCGATGGTTTTGGATTCTTGCGTAGCCCCGACACCAGCTACACCGCCAGTACCGACGACATTTACATCAGCCCAAGCCAGGTGCGTCGCTTTAACCTGCATACCGGCGACATGATCGAAGGCGAAGTGCGAACACCCAAAGACGGCGAACGCTACTTCGCACTCAACAAGCTTGACAAGGTCAACGGCGATTCGCCTGAGAGCAACAAGCACAAAGTCATGTTCGAGAACTTGACACCGCTGTTTCCTAAAGAGCAAATGCGGCTAGAGCAAGACAACAAGAGCGACGAAAATATTACCGGGCGCATTATTGACATCATTGCCCCCATCGGCAAAGGCCAACGCGCACTGCTTGTTGCCCCACCCAAGAGCGGTAAAACGGTGATGATGCAACACATTGCACACGCGATTTCCGCCAATTACCCCAACAGCCACATGATGGTTTTGTTGGTCGATGAGCGCCCTGAAGAGGTTACTGAGATGCAGCGCACCGTCAAAGGCGAGGTGATTGCCTCGACCTTTGATGAGCCCGCCTCACGCCACGTGCATGTGGCCGAAATGGTAATTGAACGCGCAAAACGTTTGGTAGAACTCAAAAAAGATGTTGTCATCTTGCTGGACTCGATTACCCGCTTGGCTCGGGCTTACAACAATGTGGTGCCTTCGAGCGGAAAAGTACTGACTGGCGGCGTGGACTCCAACGCTTTGCAACGCCCCAAACGCTTCTTAGGCGCAGCGCGTAACGTAGAAGAAGGCGGATCCTTGACTATCATTGCGACCGCTTTGGTCGATACCGGAAGCCGCATGGACGAGGTGATTTTTGAGGAGTTCAAAGGCACCGGCAACTCTGAAATTCACCTGGACCGGCGCTTGTACGAGAAACGCGTGTTTCCGTCGATCCAGCTCAACCGCAGTGGAACGCGCCGAGAGGAACTGCTGTTGTCCCCCGAAATCTTGCAAAAAACCCGCATCCTGCGCCAGTTTTTGTACAACATGGATGAAATTGAGTCCATGGAGATGGTGCTCAAGCAAATGCGTGCCACTAAAAACAACAGCGAGTTTTTTGACATGATGCGCCGGGGCGGCTAATCGCCTGCGCGCCCTGCCTAACCCCACGGTTGGACAGTGGTTTATAATCGTAGGCTTAACGCGTTAAGTACACCGTTTTTTGTTTTGGGTAAACAGTTTGCCCAAGGAACGGCGCGGCTAGCGCAACTGATGGAGAAAATATGAAAGACGGCATTCACCCTAACTACCGCGAAGTCTGCTTCATGGACTTATCGAACAGCTTCAAGTTCGTAACCCGTTCATGCGCTAACACCAAAGAAATGATCAAGATGGAAGACGGCCGTGAGCTGCCTTTGTACAAGCTTGATACCTCTAGCGAATCCCATCCTTTCTACACTGGAACCCAAAAGTCTGTGGACAATATGGGCGGACGCGTAGAGAAATTCCGTAATCGTTTCGGAAAAACCACTGCAAAATAATTCGGACTCAGGTTTTGGCCTGACCCGTTACGAAGGCAGCCCGGGTTACCGCGCTGCCTTTTTTATTACGATACCCACTCAACCGTGAATCAACCCACACCCGCTATCGTCGCCCAGTCTGCCGTTCGGCGGCTGCCGCGAACTGCTTTGCTTTTGCTGTGTGTGGCGTATGTGGTTGCCGGTTTTGTTGGGCGCGACGGCTGGAAAAGTGCGGATATGGCCTCAGTGGGCTTTATGGCAAGCCTTGCACAAGGCTCCACGGACTGGCTGCAACCTACGCTTTTAGGAATCCCCTCCGAACATGGCGCTTTACTGCCGTATTGGCTGGGCGCGTGGGCCATCGCCATCGCCCCCGCGGGCGTTGCATGGGCCGACTTCATGCTGCGTATTCCCTTTGGCGTCTTGTTAGGCCTGTCGATGGCCGGTACGTGGTACGGAACCTATAGCCTTGCGAGAAGTTCCCGCGCTCAACCCGTGGCATTTGCCTTTGGAGGCCAAGCAAACCCCGCCGACTACGGCCGTGCCGTTGCAGACGGGGCTTTGCTCGCGTTTATCGCCTGTTTAGGCTTGGCGCAGTTGGCCCATGAAAGTACCCCTGCGGTAGCTCAACTGGGATTTACGGCTTTGCTTTTCTTTGGCTTAAGCGCCCTCCCCATTCGTCGCAAAGCGGGTTTGTGGGCTTGCACTATCGGCTTAATGGGTTTGGGTTTAAGCGGCGCTCCTACATTGGCCTTGCTATTTGGATTGGGTGGCGCGGTCATTCACGTTTTAGACAAACATCAAAGCGCGACGCAAGCCACTGCAAATCAAAGCCACTGGGTCGATAGTGGATGGATCTTGCTCGTCTGCGCGGCCGTCGCATTTCTTGCAAGCTCCCTGCAACTTTGGCGCTGGAAAATTGAACTCCCCCATGCCTTTTGGTTTGATTGGAATGGATATGCGCAGTTGCTAATCTGGTTTACGTGGCCGGCGTGGCCATTGGTAATGTGGACCGTGTGGAGTTGGCGCAGACAATTGCTCAGTCGCTATATCAGCCGCCACTTAGTGTTGCCGCTGTGGTTTATGGGGGTAACCTTGGTTGCCACGTTAACCACCGGCTCATCCGACAGAACGCTGCTCTTGGCCTTACCGGCCATGGCCTCGTTAGCCGCCTTCGCCTTGCCCACCCTCAAGCGGCCTGTCGCATCCCTGATTGACTGGTTTACCTTGTTATTTTTCTCCGGCTGCGGATTGATTATTTGGGTGGTTTGGATTGCGATGCAAACCGGTGTTCCAAGCCAACCCGCAGCCAACGTCGCTCGTCAGGCGCCTGGCTTTGTGCCCGGGTTTTCTTTTGTGGTTCTTGCCATCGCCATTGCCGCAACCGTTGCTTGGGCGGGGTTAGTACAGTGGCGAACCGGACGCCACCAACCCGCGCTGTGGAAAAGCCTGGTGCTTCCCGCAAGCGGTGCGGCTTGGTGTTGGCTGCTGTTAATGACCTTGTGGATGCCTTTGCTCAATTACACCCAAAGCTATCAAACATTGGTCGAACGCGCACAACAAGAAATCAATCTCCCGGGCTGCATCCAAACCCAAGGACTCAATCCAGGCATCAACGCGGCATTGCTTTGGTATGGAAACTTGCCTTTGGCGCCTGCCTCAGCATTTTCACAATGCCCTTGGCTTTTGGTAGAGCCCAGCGCCGATGTGGAACTTCCCGCCACATTAGACCTCAACATTTGGAATGCGAAGGCCTTGGTTCGCCACCCTGGTGATGCCAACGAAGCTTTTTGGATACTTCAGCGCCGCTAAATCACTTCGGGTACTTTGACCCTGGTAGGCAAAAAGCGAATTGAAAAAGTAGAGCCCTCACCCAGTTTGCTGCTGATAGAGAGTTCTGCGCTATGGCGCTGAGCAACATGTTTCACAATAGCCAAACCCAAACCGGTTCCCCCGGTGTCACGCGAGCGGCTGCGATCAACGCGATAAAAACGCTCAGTGAGGCGGCCAATATGCTCTGGGGCAATCCCCACCCCTTGGTCTTTGACCACAAAAAGCGCATATCCATCCGCTTGAGCCTCCCAGCTCACTCTGATTTCTTTGTCTGACGGGGTGTAGCGAATCGCATTTCCAATCAAGTTAAAGAATGCACTGTGAAGTTCCAAACCGTATCCAGCTATTTCAATCCCGGCCTGCACTTCAAATACAAGTTGAGGGGCTTGGTTCCACAGCACGCGCGAAAGCTCACGGCCTTCTTGTTCACATTGGTCAAGGATCGCAGCAACGTTGACCCACTCGTGGGTGGGTGGTAAGGGGCTGCCTTCAAGCCGCGACAAAGTGAGTAAATCGCTTACCAAAGACTGCATGCGCATCGCTTGTACCGCCATGAGCGCCAAATACCGCTCGCGCTCCGCTTCATTGAGCGGCAAAGACTGCAATGTTTCAACAAAGCCACTGAGCACCGTTAGCGGGGTCCGAATTTCATGGGATACGTTGGCCACAAAGTCACGCCGCATCGCATCCGCCTGTTCCAACGCCGTGATGTCACGGGACAAGAGCAAACTGCGACCGCCGCCGTAAGGGTGAATATGCACCGACAAGCTAACTGGTTTGTTAAACGAATTCAAACGGCCAGGCATCACCACATCGCCCTGGAAATCATTGGCTGCGAAATAAGCCGCAAATCCCGGATCACGAACCAAATTTCCAAAATGTTGCAACAAATCGCGACGCGGCTCAAAACCAAAATGGCTACTCGCCGTTTGGTTAAACCATTCGATTCGGTTTTGACCGTCTAAAAGTACGATACCGTTGGGGGATGCCTGCAGGGCAGATAAAAAATCTTGGAGTCGCTCCTCGCTTAGTTCGACAGCTCGCTCATGGGTTCGAACCAAACGCCTTACGCGGTCGCCAATCTCGCTCCAAATTCCAGGGCCGACGCCGTCGAGTTGGCTATCGCCACTGCGCAACCAATGCATTACTTTAAACGCATTGGATAAATCGAGAATATGCCAAACATAGCCCGAAATCACAGCCCCCGCTAAAGCTGCAGTGATAGGACTTGCCATAGAAGGGAAGTAGTGATCATCGAGCCAATAGCCCAAGGTCGCACCCAAAATTTGCACCAGTGTGAAGGTGAAAATGCGCCACAGCACGCGAGCGGTCAAAAATTAGCCCTCTGAACTTTCAACCAAGACTGTCGCTGAAATAGGTTTGGCTGTAAGCCGATAACCGGCGCCGCGCACAGTCTCAACCATGCGCCCTGCCGCTCCGAGGGCCTCACGCAGACGCTTAATATGAACGTCCACCGTGCGCTCTTCAATATACACGTGGTCTCCCCACACCTTGTCTAACAATTGGCCGCGACTGTGAACACGTTCCGCGTTAGACATCAAATGGTGAAGCAGCTTAAATTCAGTGGGACCCAACTTTAAGGTTTGGCCCGCGTAGGTGGTGCGGTGGGTTGAGGAATCAATACTCAAGCCCGCAATCACGATCGCCTCACCCACAGGATCAGGGGAGCGCCGCCGCAGGACAGCGCGAACACGCGCCAGCATCTCTTTGGTTGAGAAGGGCTTGGACATGTAATCATCCGCACCCGCATCCAGCCCAGCCACCCGGTCCTCCTCATCGCCTCGCGCGGTGAGCATGATCAGCGGAATGTCTTTGATACGGGGATCCGCACGCCAACGCCTGGCGAGCTGCAAGCCGCTTTCACCGGGGAGCATCCAATCCAGCAAAATCAAATCGGGTAAGGACGCTTCCAATTCGCGTTGGGCACTGACGCCGTCCATCGCCCACGTCGGTCTAAAACCGTTGTGGCGCAAATTGACAGCGATGAGTTCTGCAATCGAGGGCTCATCCTCCACCACCAAAATCGCTGGCATGGTCTTCATTTAATCACTGACTCAATATTTTCTATCGATGTGTGGCGCACATCTTCGCCTTTAACAACGTAAATAATGAACTCTGCAATATTTTTTGCGTGGTCTCCAATGCGCTCAATTGCTTTTGCCAAAAAGAGCAAATCAAGGCTTGGCGAGATCATGCGGGGGTCTTCCATCATGTAGGTCACCAAGATACGCACAAAGCTATCAAACTCTTGGTCAATCAAATCATCCTCTTTCAGGATGGTCAAAGCCGCATTCACATCAAGGCGGGCGAGCGCATCTAAGGCCTTGTTCAATAAGCCAGAAGCCAAGTTAGCTGCGTAACGCAACTCACTCGAAGGCAAATTGCGTGGCGAACCACTTTCGATAATGGAGCGCACCATACGGGCCATTTTTTCAGCTTCATCACCCACACGTTCTAAATTCGCTGTTGTTTTAGAAATAGCCATCAACAAGCGCAGATCGCCAGCAGCCGGCTGTCTGCGGGCAATAATCGATGAAAGTTGACGATCGATCGCAAGCTCCATCGCATTCACCTGCGACTCATTGGCCGTGACTTCGTTAGCTGCAACGAGGTCAAATTGACCCAGCGCCAAAATAGCTTTTTGAATTTGCTTCTCCACCAATCCGCCCATCTCTAGGACTTGGGACGATATCGAAGTCAATTCACTGTCAAACTGGGTCGATAAATGTTTATCAGACATAACGGTTCCTTAAAAATTACAAGAGCTCAGTAGTTCAAAAAAATTAACCGAAGCGACCTGTGATGTAGTCTTCCGTTTCTTTGCGTTGAGGTTTGAAGAAGATTTGCTCGGTTTCACCGAACTCAATCAGGTCGCCCAAATACATATACGCAGTGTAATCACTGCAACGCGCAGCTTGCTGCATGTTGTGAGTCACGATGACGACTGTGTGGTCTTTCTTGAGTTCCACAATAAGCTCTTCCACCTTGGCCGTAGAAATCGGATCCAAGGCAGAGCATGGCTCGTCGAGCAAAAGAACTTCTGGCTGAATGGCAATACCACGCGCAATACACAAGCGCTGTTGCTGACCGCCTGACAAACTAGAACCACTTTGGCGAAGTTTATCCTTCACTTCGGTCCACAGAGCCGCTTTGCGCAAAGCCCACTCGACACGCTCTTCCATGTCGGTAGTATTCAAATTTTCAAACAACTTCACGCCAAAGGCGATATTGTCGAAAATGGACATAGGAAAAGGCGTTGGTTTTTGAAACACCATGCCCACCTTAGCGCGTAAAAGTGCCACATCTTCTTTGCTGGTTAAGAGATTTTCGTTATCCAAGATAACTTGGCCTTCTGCCCGTTGCTCAGGGTAGAGTTCAAACATGCGGTTGAAAACGCGCAGCAAAGTCGATTTGCCACAGCCGGATGGGCCAATGAACGCTGTGACCTTGCGCTCTGGAATTTCTAAATTAATGTTCTTTAGCGCATGAAATTTACCGTAGTAAAAATCAAGATTTTTAACTGCAATCTTGGTAGCTGCTGGAGCGGTATTGGAAGCTGGAGTGACGTCGGGGGTGATCATAGTGTTCATACAGTCATTCAAATTAAGATTTATGACGGGTCAAAATACGCGCCAAAATATTTAGGGCTAGCACGGCAGCAGTGATTAAGAAAACCCCTGCCCAAGCTAATTTTTGCCAGTTTTCATACGGGCTCATGGCGAATTTAAAAATGGTCACAGGCAAGCTGGCCATAGGCTCGCTTAAGCTGGACGTCCAGAACTGGTTACTTAACGCGGTAAATAGCAATGGGGCTGTCTCGCCAGAAATACGGGCAACCGCCAGCAATACGCCCGTAATCACGCCCGCGCGAGCCGCTGTTAGCGTGATACTCAAAACCACTTTCCACTTCGGCGCACCTAAGGCATAGGCCGCTTCGCGCAAACCTGCGGGCACGAGTTGAAGCATGTTTTCTGTGGTTCGGATCACCACGGGAATCACAATCAGTGAAAGCGCCATGATGCCCGCGTAGCCAGAGAAAGATTTAAAGCGTGATACGACTACCGCGTAAACAAACAAGCCAATCACGATAGAGGGGGCAGAAAGCAAAATATCGTTGACAAAGCGGGTGGTGGATGCAAACCAGCTTTTGGTGTCGAACTCTGCCAGGTAAATTCCAGCCATGATGCCAATCGGGGTTCCCACACAAGCAGCCAAAACCACCATCAAAAAGGAACCATAAATCGCATTGGCCAATCCACCCTCTTCGTTAGGAGGTGGCGTCATTTGGGTCAGCGTCGCAATAGTCAAACCGTCAATGCCTAAGCGCACGGTTTCAATCAGAATCCAGAACAACCAAAAAAGCCCGAACGTCATGGCCATCAAGGCCAGGGTTGTCGCAATGGTATTGACGCGTTTGCGGGTGGCGAACTTTTGAACGCGCACCAGTCGTTGTTGTTCTGTGATCATGTCTTGGCTCCTTCGCCTTTACGCAGCTGAGAAAGCAAGAGCTTAGAGAGCGACAAAATAACAAACGTAATAAAGAAAAGAACCAAGCCCAAGTACATTAAAGAGGCCTGGTGCAAACCTTCGCCAGCTTCGGCAAACTCATTGGCCAGCGCAGAGGTAATACTATTAGCCGCTTGAAAGAGGCTCAAAGAATCGAGTTGGTTAAAGTTTCCGATCACGAAAGTAACGGCCATGGTCTCGCCAATGGCCCGACCTAAACCCAACATGATCCCGCCAATCACTCCCGCCTTGGTGTAAGGCAAAACGACCGTAGACACGACTTCCCACGTTGTCGCGCCCAAGCCATAAGCGGACTCTTTAAGCAAAGGGGGCGTCACTTCAAAAACATCGCGCATGACAGCCGAGATAAACGGAATAATCATGATCGCCAAAATAATTCCGGCCGACAAAATTCCAATACCCACCGGTGGGCCAGAGACAAACGCTCCGAGAAACGGAACGCCTGCAAATGCAGCCTGCAAAGGCATCTGCACATACTCCGCAAGCACGGGGCCAAACACCAACAAGCCCCACATGCCGTAAACAATCGAAGGCACAGCTGCTAGCAACTCAATCGCAGTACCCAAAGGCCGCTTCAGCCAGCTTGGAGAGAGCTCTGTCAAAAACAGAGCAATCCCAAAGCTCACTGGCACAGCGATGATCAGAGCGATCAGCGAAGTCGCGATCGTTCCGTAAATCATGACCAGCCCACCAAACTCTTCTTGGACTGGATCCCAAACCGTACTCGTCAGAAACGAAAACCCATACTTGGATATCGCGGGCCACGCGCTAATCACCAATGATGTGAGGATGGCAGCTAGCAAGCTTAGGGTTATCACAGCCGACAGCTTGGCAAAAAAGCCAAATACTTTGTCGGCCATCGGCCCTGATCGGGCCTGTTTTTTTAGAGACGTTTGGGTCATGGTCGTCGATTATTTATAAGAAATCGCTTTACCGGCGTTGTCTGTCATGTTGCCCCACGCTTTGTGAACTGCAGCTACAACTGCGGGAGGCATTGGCACGTAATCCAAGTCAGCTGCGGCTTTTCCACCGTTGGCATACGCCCAGTTGAAAAACTTCAATGCTTCAGACGCATTGGCTGGCTTGTCTTGCTTGTTGTACATCAAGATGTAAGTGGCAGTAGAGATAGGCCACGTGTTTTTACCAGGCTGATCCGTGATCAATTGGTAAAAGGTTTTGTTCCAATCTGCACCTGCAGCAGCCGCTTTGAAAGCGTCATCATCGGGTTCGACAAAATGACCATCTCTGTTTTTCAACAAAGCGTAAGTCAATTTATTTTGTTTTACGTAAGAGTACTCAACGTAACCAATCGAATTAGGAAGACGTGCGACGAAAGCAGCAACGCCTTCATTGCCCTTGCCGCCCGCGCCCACAGGCCAGTTCACGGCTGCGCCCTCACCCACTTTGGCTTTCCACTCGGGGTGGACGCGGCTCAAGTAGTTGGTGAAGTTAAAAGTGGTACCTGAACCATCCGCGCGGCGCACTGGCGCAATCGCTGCATCTGGCAAAGGCAATGTAGGGTTCAAGGCTTTGAGCGCTGGGTCATTCCATTTGGTGATTTTTCCAAGGTAAATATCACCCAAAACTTGGCTATCAAGCTTGAGTTGTCCAGGCAAAATGCCTTTGACATTAAGAACAGGAACGGTTCCACCGATCACCATAGGGAACTGCATTTGACCTTTGGTTTTCAAAACTTCGTCGGTCAATGGCATGTCAGACGCACCAAAATCAACAGTCTTAGAGTCGATTTGTTTAATACCGCCGCCAGAACCGATGGACTGGTAGTTCACCTTGACGCCAGTGGCTTTGTTGTAGTCAGAAGCCCACTTGGAGTAGATGGGCGCGGGGAAACTAGCACCTGCACCGGTAATTTCTTGAGCCTGAACAGCGCCCAGACCCATTGCTGACGTAACTGCAATTGCCAAAGCTGGCAGTTGGAACGAGATTTTCATAGAGAAGCCTCAGAGGTTGGTTAAAGAACCCTTGCACTTTAAGAATCTTATGTGACATTCATGTGACAAATTCGGTCGCGGCCCGAGAAATCCAATATTTGACAGTATTTTTAGCATTTAGCGGTTTTGTCACATCATTGTCATCAAACGTTTTTACGCTTGACACTTTTCAACCTGGAGACTTTACAATGACCTCTGCCCAACTGATGCATTTTTCTCGCCGTGCGGCACTTGCGACCGCTGTTTTAGTGGCTCTGTCTGGCTGCGCCACCGTGTCCGCTCCCGTCACTGTCGCCGACACCGTTGCAAAAACACCTTCACTCTCTACATTGAACGGCTTGATTGCCAGCGCTGGCTTGACTGCCACCCTTCAATCTGCAGGCCCATTTACTTTGTTTGCACCCACGAACGACGCTTTCAAAGCTGTTCCAGCAAAAACTATGGAAGCTTTGACAAAGAACCCAGCGATGCTGAAAGATGTTTTGACCTACCACGTCATTGCCGCAAAGGTAATGGCGAAGGATGTCAAAAATAGCAATGTCAAAACAGTGAATGGAGCGAATGTGGCTGTTTCCAAAGCAGGTGAATTCGTCACCATTGAAAACGCCGTAGCAAGTCCTGCAGATATCGATGCAACCAACGGCGTGGTTCACATCATTGATGCCGTGTTGATCCCACCCGCAAAATAATAAGCCTCTAGACTCTTTTAGCCAACGCCGCCCGATGGGTAGCACTGCGGTGCTATGCTCGGCGGCGTTTTTCTATATAAATCATTTCAAAACATGCAAACCGGTAATCGACTCGCCGCTGTGGACCTAGGCTCCAACAGCTTTCGACTTGAAATAGGCAACGTAGACCATGGCGAATTCCGCCGAACCGAATACCTCAAAGAAACGGTACGCCAAGGGGCTGGACTTGACGAAGACCGCAACCTCACTGCAGATGCCATGCAAAGCGGATGGGACTGCTTAGCGCGATTTGCAGAACGTTTAGCGGGCTTTAACCCCAAGGAAGTTCGTGCGGTTGCAACCCAAACCTTGCGCGAGGCGCGTAATCGAGATGTATTTTTATCGCAAGCCAGTTCGATATTGGGTTTTCCGATCGATGTTATTTCTGGCCGTGAAGAAGCGCGGTTGATTTACCAAGGCGTCGCCCACCAACTTCCACCGAGTGAAGAGCGGAGGTTGGTGATTGACATTGGCGGGCGCTCCACAGAATTGATTCTTGGTCAGAACCTCAAGCCCAGCGTCATGGAGTCCTTTCGCGTTGGCAGTATTGCGTGGTCCACACGGTACTTTCAAAGTGGGAATTTCAGCCGAAAATCATTTGAAATTGCGGAAATTGCAGCCAAAGCTGTTCTAGACGAAGCCCTGGATGCTTACGCCGCAGACCAGTGGGACATCGCCTATGGATCGGCCGGAACCATAGGCGCCATTGGAGATGTATTGCAAGCTGAGGGTTGGCCCGAAGGAACGATCACCCAAGAAGGATTGGATTGGCTGCTGGAAAAACTAATCACCGCCCAGACGGTAGATCGCCTCAAAATAGCCGGGCTGCGCGACGATCGCAAACCCTTGATCGGCGGCGGACTCAGCGTGGTTCGCGCCCTTTTTAGCCTGCTCAATATCCAAGAATTAAAACAATCCAACGGTGGGCTGCGCCACGGAATGTTGTTTGACATGTTGGGCACCTCCAACGAAGCCAGTGATTTACGCGAAAAAAGTGTGCTTCGCTTGGCGAGGAAGTTTGGGATTGACACCAACCAAGGAGAACGTGTTAGAAAAGTGGCGCAAGCCTTGTTAACGCAAATAAATAGCTTCTCATCCTCCGATGAGGAACTGAGTCAAAGACATCTTCGAAAACTCCATTGGGCCTCGCAACTCCACGAAATTGGAAGCCATATTTCGCACAGTGACTACCACAAGCACGGGGCCTACATTTTGGAAAACGCCGACGCGATGGGATTTTCTCTGGCTGAAATGCACCGCCTCAGTTTGCTGGTGCTCGGCCACCGCGGCAAACTTCGAAAACTCGAGGCTGACCTTCAAGACGAGGCTCTGCGCTCCCAATTGGTAGCCTTGCGAATCGCGGTTATTTTGTGCCACGCTAGGCGGGACCCTTCGTATTCCGGATTGGTCTTAACGCGAACAAAAAAAACCAGCAGCAGCCCCGAGAGGCTGCAACTCCATGCCCCCGTGCAATGGAGCCAAGAGTACCCACAATCGGCTTACCGCCTTCGCGAAGAAGCCAGTGCTTGGCAAAAAACCCTTTGGCCTTTAGACTTTATAGAAGATTGAGTCATTAAAAATAATTTACTCAATGTTAGAAAAACGGTATAAACTGTATATACGGTTCGCTTTATGCCGTTCATTTTTCAACTCTTGTAAAGGAAATTTATTATGACGACTTCAACTCCCGCTCAAAAAGCTCCCACAGTCGCTGCTAAACGGGCACCCGCTAAACGAGCCGCCACAGCGACGACCAAAGTTGCTGTCAAACGCGTTACAAAACCCGTTGCAAAAAAAGCGCCGGCCTCCAAATCACCCGTTGTTCGAACTTCTACAGCTGCCAAAACTGTAGCAGCCAAGCCTGCAAAAGAGAAAAAACCAAAATTGGTCCGTGACAGTTTCACTTTCCCTAAGACGGAATACGAAGTGTTAGAAGCCATGAAGCAACGCGCAACTAAGCTTAAAGTCACTGTGAAGAAAACAGAGTTGCTCCGTGCTGGTATCAAATCGCTCGCCGCTTTGGGTGATGCGGCTTTCTTAAGCGCTATTGCGGCAGTCCCCAGCCTAAAGACTGGTCGCCCTGCAAAAGCGTAAGACTACAAATATTGAAGCCTTCGGGCTTAAAGCATATCGGGAGACTGGACCGTAACGACCAAAGTTTGGGTCATCCGCTCCCGGTAACGCAACCACCAGACCGCCCCTTTTCTCATAGCGCACTCCTGTTCGCTTAAACCGAGCAGCCGTGAGATGGTTTTTCCGAGCGTGGGTTGGTGGCCGACCACCAAGGCACAACCCGTCGCATTGGGCCAATGCACTAACTCCAGCAAATCCTCCACGCTAGCCAAGGGCGCCAAAGCAGAGCTGGTTTTGTATTTGCGGTCAAGGGCTCGGGCAGTTTGATCAGCACGCAGCGCGGGACTGCTAAATACTTTGGTCCCTGCGGGTAATTGGCGGTCTAACCAAGCGCCCATCTTGGTAGCCTGCTTATCGCCCTTAGGCGTGAGGGTTCGAAGCATGTCGTCCCCTACCAGTTCTAGATCGATCGCCTCTGCGTGTCGCCACAAAACCAAGTCCATAAACTACCCCTTGTTCTTTTGAAACATTTCTTGACCATAACGGCCCATCAGTGCGTTTTGCGCACCGTGACCAGGCTTTAAGCCGGTTGGCTTTACGATTGAATAGGAGCCATCGGGCCCCATCTCCCAAGCATCCAGACTGTCATGCAAATAGGCCACCAAGCACTCATCGACGATGCGCTGGCGCTGCTTTGGGTCTGTGACAGGCCAAGCAAACTCTACACGGCGCACCATGTTGCGAGTCATCCAATCGGCACTCGACAAATAAAGATCCTCCACGTTGCCATGGCGGAAATAGAAGACACGGGAGTGCTCTAAAAAACGACCGATCACGGACCGAACGCGAATGTTGTCGGTGAGCCCTGGCACTTGCGCCGGCAGCATACAAGCGCCGCGCACAATGAGATCAATCACGACGCCGTTTTGTCCCGCTCGAATCAAACTCTGGATCAAGACTTCGTCGGTCAACGAATTCATTTTGGCAACGATTCGTGCGGATTGCCCTTTGGAAGCCGCAAGTCCTAAGCTGTTAATTTTCTTGACTAAATTAGAGTGGAGATAAAACGGCGCCATCCACACTTTTTGAAGGCGCGGCAACTTGCTCTGACTGGCCAAGTGAACAAATACATTGTCCATGTCTGTTGTCAAAGCCGTGTCGGCGGTGAGGTGGCTGATATCGGTATACAAACGCGCGGTGCGCGGGTTGTAATTACCGGTTGACAGGTGTCCGTAACGCTTGAGCAATCGGCCTTCGCGACGGGTAATCAGCAGCATCTTGGCGTGGGTCTTCAATCCGACTACGCCATAGACCACCTGGGCACCAATCGATTCCAACATTTCAGCCACATTGATATTGGCTTCCTCATCAAAGCGGGCCTTGAGCTCTACCACCACGGTCACCTCTTTACCCCGGCGCACCGCTTCGCGCAACAAGTCCATCATGGCGGGGTCTGAACCCATGCGGTAAATCGTTTGCTTGATAGCCAAAACATCAGGGTCATTAACCGCGGCACGCAAAAAAGCCAATACGCCGTCAAAACTCTCAAAGGGCTGGTGAAAAATAATATCGCCGTGTTTGAGTTGCTCAAATACATCGCGGTTTGGATCCATCTGTACCGGAAAGCGGGCTTTATAAGAGGGAAAACACAAATCAGGACGGTCTAGCATGTCGAGCATTTGGGTGAGCCGCACCAAATTCACGGGCCCATGAACGCGGTACAAAGCCTGCGAAGGGAGGTCAAACTGCTGCAGTAAAAAATCGGATAAATGTTCGGAGCATCCCGCTGAAACCTCAAGACGAACCGCTTGGCCGAAATGCCGATGGACCAAGCCTTGGCGCAGGGCTGTTCTTAAGTTGCGAACATCGTCTTCGTCCACAGCCAAGTCGGAATGGCGCGTGACCCGAAATTGTGAGAATTGCTCCACGGTTCGACCAGGAAATAACTCGGCTAAATGCGAGCGGATCACGCTGGTAAGAGCCACAAACACCGCTTTGCTTCCCGCGACTTTGTCAGGCAGCCGGATCACCCGTGGGACGACCCGTGGGACCTTCACGATCGCGATTTCATTGGCACGCCCAAAGGCATCGTTTCCGCTGAGCCGAACAATAAAATTCAAGGACTTGTTGGCGACCAGCGGAAAGGGATGCGAAGGATCGAGACCGACAGGAACGAGAAGGGGGCGAACTTCACGTTGGAAATATTGCTTGACCCATTGGCGTTGAGCTGCCGTCCGGTTTCCATGAGAAACAATTTGGATACCGCATTCGTCTAAAGCGGGAATCAAGGCCTCGTTGTACAAAGCGTACTGGCGATCCACCAAATTGTGAAGTGACTCGGAGAGTCGCTCAAAAGAGCTAACGGTATACGCACCGTTGCGAACGTTGCCCTTTGACGCGGTGATGTGAGGGTCTGCCTGAACTTCGAAAAACTCGTCTAAGTTGGAAGAAACAATGCACAAATAGCGAAGGCGCTCTAACACGGGGACGTCTTGACGCTCCGCCCAACTAAAAACCCGTTCATTGAATGCGACCAAACTGTGGTCGCGGTCTAGCAATACCGGATTTCCCGAGTGATCAACC
Source organism: Comamonadaceae bacterium (assembly GCA_037133455.1). Taxonomy (GTDB): domain Bacteria; phylum Pseudomonadota; class Gammaproteobacteria; order Burkholderiales; family Burkholderiaceae_C; genus Allorhodoferax. The sequence goes on from JBAXOC010000002.1 coordinate 15,845, forward strand.
GGATGCGTTAGGGCAGTTTTTTTTTGGGTAGGCGATAAAGAAACGGAATTCATGGGAAGCAATCAAATCGCCTATGGTATCAAGTCACCAATTTGCGGTTGACTAAATGACCTGCAAATAGTAATGCCGAGTAAGCCCAGCTAAAAGTTAAGGCCCGATCACGCGCTTCATGGCGAGAAATAGAACGCGCATTGCGCCACGCCAAGCCCAAATCGTCATCCAAAACACCGCCCAGCGCCGGAGTTCCCATCACCTCAATGGGGCCTTCGACAGGGTAAGCCGCCACAGGCGTTCCGCATGCCATGGCTTCTAGCATCACCAAACCAAAGGTTTCCGACTTGCTCGACATCACAAACACATCCGCACTCGCATAGACTTTAGCCAACTCGTCGCGCGGCAACAACCCGAGCCAATGGACGTTTTGGTATTTTTCCTTGAGCGACGTCTCAAGCGGCCCCACACCACAAACCACCTTGGTCCCCGGGATATTGAGCTTCAAAAACGCATCAATGTTTTTTTCATACGACACCCGCCCGACGAACAGGGAGATCGGTCTGACCAAATCTTTGAGTTCATGGTGGTCGGTTGGGGTACTGGCAAATTCAAAAAGTTGCATGTCCACGCCGTGGGTCCAGCTTTTGAGATTGCGGAATCCCTTTTGATCCAACATCCGAAGCACACTTTGGGTAGGCACCATGACGCCAGAGGATGGTTTATGAAACTGCCGAAATACGGCGTAACCCACCCACAACGGGATTCTCAACGCAGCTTTTAAAATTTCTGGGAAACGGGTGTGAAAGGCCGTTGTAAAGGGCCATTCATGTTTCAAACAAAAATTGCGGCCCGCCCAACCCAAGGGGCCCTCGGTAGCAATATGCACTGCATCCGGTTGCGCGTCTGCTAGTAAACGGGCCAATTCTTTCTTAGGGTTGATGGCAAGATCAATACCGGCGTAACCCGGACAGGGGCGGGTTTTAAACAGTCCTGGATGAATCACCTGCACTTCGTGGCCGAGCGATTGCATCTCTCGTACAAGTTCCACCAAAGTAGTTACCACCCCATTGACTTGGGGTTGCCATGCGTCCGTAATCAGCGCAATTTTCATGCGAGAACCCCAGAAGGCGCATTGGTAATTTCCAAAGGCTTGTCCGCTTTTGCTTTACTCACTTTGCCTTCTTCATAGTTCCAATGGATCAGCTCTAAGCGCCCATCCATGTGCTCAACCAAGGCGCTGCGGCTCTCGACCCAATCGCCATCATTGCAATACAAGGTCCCATCAATCATCCGCATTTCAGCGCGGTGAATATGCCCGCAAACCACGCCGTAATGTCCGCGAATTCGCGCTTCATGGGCTACGGCCACTTCGAAACTAGAAATGAAATTCACTGCGGTCTTGACTTGGTCTTTCAAGTAGGCTGAAAGCGACCAGTATGGGAACCCTAGTTTTCTGCGGATGGTATTGAAATGGCGATTGAGCTTGAGGGTGAGTTCATAGGCATTGTCACCAAGGTAAGCTAACCATTTAGCGTATTGAATGATTCCATCAAAATCATCGCCATGGGTTACCCAAAGGCGCTTGCCATCGGCGGTGGTATGAATGGCTTCGCGTTGAACATCGACGCCACCAAACTGGTGACCGACAAAGGCCCGTGCGAATTCATCGTGGTTTCCGGGTACAAATATCACGCGGTCGCCCTTGCGCACCCGACGCAATAGTTTTTGAATCACATCGTTGTGGGCCTGGGGCCAAAACCACCTTCGTTTTAACTGCCAGCCATCGACGATATCGCCCACGAGATACAAATACTCGCTGGGGTGGTGCTTTAAAAAATCAAGTAAGGCTTCCGCTTGGCAACCCTGGGTGCCCAAGTGAACATCGGAGACAAAAACTGCGCGAACCCGGTTGCGAGGATCATCTTCAGGATCAATTGGGCTCTGACTGTGGTTGTGAATGATGTTTTGGCTATGACCGCTTGCGCTGTCAGAAGCAACTGACTGCATAGAATTTTGTACCAGGTTAAAAATGGCGCGCATTAGACCCCCAAAAAGTGTTTTCGGTAACGTGCAGGCATATCAGCAATTCTCATCAACATCGGTAAATCGGCAGAATTGAAATCTGGGTCCCATGCGGGCGGCCCCAACACTTTGGCCCCAAGCCGTAAATACCCTTTGATCAAAGCGGGAGGTTCGACCTCAAGATGGGAATTGAGTTTCTCAATGGGCAATGGCAGTCTTGGGCGAACATGTTGTTCAATCGGTGCCAAGTGGGTAGCCTGAACTTGACGCCAAATGCTGGCTGCGACATCGCCACTGACGATTCCGTTATGCAGCATCGGAACACTGGCGCATCCAATCATGGTGTCGAGTTGATTGCGCACCATAAATTCAGCCAAAGCACTCCAAAGCGCCATGATCACACCGCCATGGCGGTGTTTGGGGTGAACGCAGCTTCGGCCTAGCTCCACCATGCGCGGGCGCAAGGCACGCAAGCGGGTGAGGTCAAACTCGGTATCGCTGTAAGTGCTACCCACCCGCTTGGCTTGGACCGGCGTGAGCACCCGGTAGGTGCCGATCACTTCTTGGCTGGCTTGATCGCGAACAATCAGGTGTTCACAATAGTTATCAAACAAGTCGATGTCGTGCCCAGGGATGGGGGAATTTAAGCGGGCACCCATTTCGCCAGCAAAAACATCAAAGCGGAGTTTTTGCGCAGCGCGAACTTCATCTTGATGCACCGCCCATGAAACCACAATACCGTGAGGAGATTTTTCAACGCTACTCAAGGCTGGCGAGGTATTCAATACATCGGGAAACTTGATGGCCTCGGTAGCAACCGGAGTGGTTCCTACGTATTCGGTGTGGTGCATTTTTTTTCCAAAACAGTTTTATAGTCTTGGACGTAGAGTGTGCAAAATCTGCATGACTAAAATATTTCAATCACATGAAATATTAGTGACAACCAAAGCTGTGTTCATCTGAAATTCACAGGTATCGGTTATAAAGTCAGTGTGAAAGAAAACCAATCACCTATAAAGCCTTCCGACATGCGACCCAACACCTACGGCGCAGACTCCCATGGGCTGATATGCGGATTTCACTTCGGGGCCGACCACCTAGGCCAGCAAATCAGCGTAGAAAATGCGCTTGATTTTCTTAACGCGGAAACACGCCCTGATGGATTTGTTTGGCTGCATTTCAACTTGGCCCATTCAGCGACCGAGAAATGGCTCAAGAACAACCTGAATCTGTCCGATGTGTACTTTGACACGCTCAGGGAGCCCTCGCGCTCTACCCGGGTTGAGTTAGACGACGGCACGTTGATTGCAGTCGTTAACGACGTGCATTACGACTTCGGCTTTGAGCCCTCCGACATCTCCACACTTTGGATATCGGTGAGCGAAAAGCTCCTTGTTAGTACCAGGATTCACCCTTTGCGATCGATTGACCGTTTGCGTGATGCAGTTAAACGCGGGGCCCAGGTTCGCTCTAGTGTTGCGCTCTTAGTGCACCTCATGCGTGACCAAGGGGATGTTCTGGCCCATATTGTTCGCGAAACCACCTCTCGGGTGGATACGATTGAGGACAAGTTACTGGCGGGCCGTTTAGAAAAAAAGCGGGCTGCGCTTGGAAATTCACGGCGGCTTTTGGTGAGGCTTTCTCGCTTATTAGCGCCAGAGCCGGCAGCCCTCTTTCGATTGCTCAAAAAACCACCTGCGTGGATTGACGAAGATGACATTGAAGAACTCAACCAATCGTCTGAAGAATTTAATGTCGCTTTAAGTGACATGGCGGCACTGCAAGAGCGAATCAAATTATTGCAAGAAGAAATCGCAGGGCGCGTTGCAGAAACAAACAACCGAACGCTTTTCGTATTGACGGTCTTCACGGTTTTGGCCCTTCCGATGAACATGATTGCAGGTCTGATGGGAATGAACGTTGGTGGAATTCCCTTGGCTGAAAACCCCGAAGGGTTTTGGATTGTTGTGGCCATTGTTATCAGCATTACAGCTATTGCTGCATGGGTCTTTTTACGCAAAGACCACGACTGAACGCTCTGTAGCGATTAAAGATAGAGAGATGTGCATTCGTGTTTTTTTGACACGAAATTGTCATCATTTCTACTTATCCTCAGACACTGAAAAGTAACAATCTTTGTCATGAAGATTAAATATTTTTCAAAAAAATCGCATCTGCGATTTCCCGAATTTGCACCTTCATCACACTTACAGGTGGATCTATGCTTTGGAAAATTTTTGATTTGCAAAAGAAATTAGATGTACTGTTCAGCGAAAGCTGGCTTCGATTCGGCGTCGAAAGAAACAGCGATGTACCGGCCGATTTGGTTTATTTTTAGGTCAGGCCGTTCAGTTGCTACCACCTCGGTGCAAATTCAATTCACCTTGCTCTAGCGCAAGCGTCACTAAACATTCTTATTCGTCCCGCATAGTTGAAGGTTTTGACACTGCGGGCAACTCACACACATGAAAATTACAGTTATCGGAACAGGGTATGTTGGTTTAGTCACAGGCACGTGTCTTTCAGAGGTTGGCAATGACGTGCTTTGCTTTGATACCAATGCAGAAAAAATTGCGGCGCTAAAAGAAGGCGTGATCCCGATTTTTGAACCGGGTCTTGAAGAAATGGTCCTGCGCAACATCAAAGCAGGCCGTTTGCACTTCACCGATGACATTGAAGAGGCCACCCGCTTTGGCACGGTTCAGTTCATCGCGGTGGGTACGCCCCCCGGGGAAGACGGAGGAGCCGATGTGGGCTATGTCATGGCAGCCGCTCGCAATATCGGCAAGCACATGAACGATTACAAAGTGGTCGTCGACAAAAGTACCGTTCCCGTCGGCACGGCGGATGCGGTTCGCTCAGCCATTCAAGAGCAACTGGATTTACGAGGCGTTACCACCCCATTTAGCGTGGTATCCAACCCAGAGTTTCTCAAAGAAGGCGCGGCGATCGAAGACTTCATGCGCCCAGGCCGGATTGTTTTGGGCTGCGACAGTGAACAAGCAGCACTCAATATGCGAGCGCTCTACGCCCCATTTCAGCGCCACCATGACCGCCTGATTTTGATGGATATTCGCAGTGCGGAACTGACCAAGTACGCAGCCAACGCAATGCTCGCAACGCGTATTAGCTTTATGAACGAGTTGGCTAACCTCGCCGAAAACGTGGGTGCTGATATTGAACTGGTTCGCAAAGGCATTGGCAGTGACCCCCGCATTGGTTACGACTTTTTGTACGCGGGTGCAGGCTATGGCGGCTCCTGCTTTCCGAAAGATGTGAAAGCGCTGATCAAAACCGCCTCAACCCAAGCCGGAATTTCTCTCAAAGTATTGCAAGCTGTTGAGGAGGCCAACGAAGCGCAAAAGCGGGTCTTAGGCGCAAAAATTAAACAACGCTTTGGCGCAGACCTCACCGGAAAGCATTTTGCTCTGTGGGGGCTCGCATTCAAAGCCAACACCGATGACATTCGCGAGGCCAGCAGCTTGTCCGTCATTGAAGACTTGTTAGCTGCCGGCGCTACTGTGACGGCCTATGACCCTGTGGCGTCACATTCCATGCAACAGTACTTGCATGACAAAGCAGGATTGACTTATGCGACGTCCCAGAACTTGGCGCTCGAAAATTCCGACGCTTTGGTGATCGTGACAGAGTGGAAAGAATTCCGAAGTCCCGATTTTGATCACATCAAGTCCGCACTCAAGCACCCCGTAATCTTTGACGGTCGCAATTTATACGATCCAAAGTGGGTTCGCTCCTTGGGATTTGAATATTTTGCAATCGGCAGATAGCCAACGCCTTTCAATCCTAGTTTTCACCCAAAAGACACAATCTATGTCACATAACTGCAATCAAGATGGTTTATCTTGCACCTAAGGAGATTTTTTTATGAACGAATTTTTGAAGCAATTGAAGATCCAGCGATGGGATGACCACCGTTACTACCACCACAGCCGCATCAATCAGAGCTTGCATTTGATCAGCGCCATTAGCTTTGTTGTGGCCTATGGGTTTTTATTCATAGACCCGGCTGTTGCCGCACTCATTGCTTGGCTCGTCTCTATGACCGCCCGCCAAAGCGGTCACTTCTTCTTTGAACCCTTGGGCTATGACGAAGTCAATATGGCTACCAATGATTACAAAGAAGAGATTAAGGTGGGTTACAACTTACGCCGCAAAGTGGTGCTGATGGCCATATGGGCTGCTGCACCGGTGATGCTTGTGATTGATCCCGCCATGATGGGATTTTTTGAGCCCTATGCATCATTGAAAGAGTTTGTTCACAACACCGGCGAAATGTGGCTTGCTATCGGCGTGGGCGGCTTGTTATTTAGAACGGTGCACTTGTTCTTCATCAAAGACGTGATGTCTGGATTGGTGTGGATGACCAAAATCATCACCGATCCCTTTCACGATATCTATTTATATTACAAAGCGCCAATGGCTTTGTTACGCGGCGAGTTGATTGAACCTCGCGGTCGTATTCACAACGTTTAAAAGCACAAGACTCAAATCAAGGACAAGGCTTAAAAGCCTTGTCCTTAGCGTTTCAGCTTAGCTTTTTCCGAAGCAACTCACCCAGAATTCTGCGTTTAATGGATTGATTGGTGGCAACCCCGTCATGCCACCACCAACCATCCGCCTTCATAGCTTGCGCAGCCGCTACGAACCGGTTGACCACTTCCTCAAAATCTTGGTCACTGTAATTAATGCTAAAGATAATGCGCCCTGTCCCTACCCAGCTCAAAGCCAATCCCGAAAGCCGCAAGTAGTGTTGAAAGAGCCAGTTGTAGCACGCCGGTTGGGTGTAAAGCACCGTCCAGATCGACGACATATTTGCCACTTGAACAGGAATCTCGGCTGCATGCAAACGCGCATTCAGAATTCCCGCCCTGGCGTTCCATGTGTCCTCCAAGCTTGTGTATTGCGTTAAAACTTCCGCCTGATCTAAATGCTTCAGAAAAACGTTCATTGCGCCCATGACATACGGATGAGAATTGAAGGTTCCTCGGGCGAAACAAATATCGGCAGGCGCGCCTTCACGAAAGCGCTTCATCCAAACCCGTTTGCCACACAAAACCCCAACCGGCAATCCGCCACCCAGCGTTTTTCCATAGGTCACCAGATCGGCCTGGACGCCAAAGTATTCTTGCGCCCCACCCTTGGCCAAACGGAATCCAACAAAAACTTCGTCAAAAATCAGAGCGATGCACTTTTGGTCACAAATCTCGCGCAGCGTTTTGAGCCATGCGGTGTATGCAGG
>JBAXOC010000003.1:0-22427 GCA_037133455.1 Comamonadaceae bacterium
CCCTTTTGCATGATGATGTGGTCGATGAATCCACGCTGCGACGAGGCTTTGCCACTGCCAACGATACATTTGGTAATCCTGCAAGCGTCTTGGTAGGTGACTTTTTGTACTCCCGCGCCTTTCAAATGATGGTGGATGGCCAGAATATGCGCATCATGGAAGTGCTTGCCGACGCGACCAATACGATTGCCGAAGGCGAGGTGATGCAGCTGATGAATATGCACAACGCAGAACTCAGTGAGGCCGGGTATTTGCAGGTAATACGATCCAAAACCGCTAAGCTGTTTGAAGCCAGCGCCCGCGTTGGCGCAATTTTGTCTGGCGCTTCGCCCACTCTTGAAGCCGCTTGCGCTGATTACGGACAAGCTTTGGGTACCGCATTTCAGGTGATTGACGACGTCCTCGATTACGCGGGAGATGCCAAACGCATGGGCAAAAACCTTGGCGATGATTTACGCGAAGGCAAAGCCACCTTGCCCTTGATTGCGGCCATGCAACGAGGCACCGCCGCAGAATGTGCTGTCATCCGCAGCGCCATCGAAAAGGGGGATGCTAGCCTTTTAGATAACGTTATTGGTATTGTTCAACGAACGGGGGCACTCACCGTAGCCTTCGAAGCAGCGCAACACGAGGCGCAGCGCGCCGTTGCTGCGGCAGAGCTGCTGCCGCAAACCCCTTTTAAAACGAGCTTGGTTACCTTAGCCCAACAATCGATTTCACGCGATCACTGAGTCTGGGCTTAAGTCGAAGCCCGCGCATCGCCCCAGCGCAAGGGGGAAGATTCATCGCCCACATACAGCGTTTCACCATGCCTGTCGACGCAGTAATGGCGCGAAACAATCATTTCCTCAAAATGCATTCCTGTGGCAATCCGCGTGTACTCAAACAAAACACTGCGGGTAATTGTGGCCCCGGATCGAATCAGGCTTCCATGACCTATCCACGATGGGCCAATAATTTTGGCGCCTGGCTCAATACGCACGCTAGAACCAATGTAGACCGGGCCTTCAATGGTGACCTGATCCCAATCCACAGCCGTATTGATTCCCACCCACACGCCGGGGCGCACTTGTTTGCCTGGCATGGGCATGGACGCTATTTCGCCATTGAGCACCCGCTGTAAAACGGACCAGTAATCACTCACGCGGCCAATATCGATCCAATGAAACGGGCGGTTTTGAACAAAAAAGGCTTTGTGATGCGCGACCAGTTGTGGGAAAAGCTGGCTACCAATATCGTAGGTTTGGCCTTGGGGTACAAGCTCAAGCACTTCTGGCTCAAAGATGTAGATTCCGGTGCTCGCCAACGTTGACTTGGCGTCTTTGGGTTGTGGTTTTTCTTGAAACGACTCGATACGTCCTTCTGAGGAGGCCACGACGATACCGTATGACTGCACATCCGCCAAAGGGACATCCATCGCGACGACGCTGGCGATAGCCGCTTTGGACTGGTGCTCTGTCAAGGCCGCCGTGATATCGAGATCTATCAAGGCATCGCCACACAACACAATCGTCGTTTCATCAAAAAAACCGCTCTGGTCTTGGATGCTGCGCATACCGCCGGCCGACCCTTTGGGCCGAGGCAAGATATCCCCATATTCGCGGACTCCTTCGTAGGCGTAGCCAATTTCGACACCCCAGCGGCTTCCGTCGCCAAAGTATTCCTCAATTTTGTGGTGGTGGTAGGCGACATTCACCATGATTTCTGTCACCCCATGCCGGGCCAAATGTTCAATCAGGTACTCCATCACTGGTTTACCCAAAATGGGCACCATGGGCTTAGGCAAGTCACGCGTCAAGGGTCGCACGCGCGTGCCCTGCCCGGCTGCCAATATCATTCCTTTTGCCATCGCCTTACGCTCCAAGAGTTATGCGAAATTACAGGGGATTGTCTGTGATCTGCATCCTAGCGATAAAAACCAAAAACACTTTACACTTCTGTGAATTACAACTTTTGGCAAACGCCCTCCTACCATGGCCATTCTTGTGACCGGCGGTGCAGGTTTCATCGGAAGCAATTTCGTTTTGGACTGGCTGGCAGATTCTGACGAGCTCGTGATTAACCTCGATAAGCTCACCTACGCTGGCAATTTGCAAAATTTAGCCTCGCTTACAGACAACCCACGCCATATTTTTATCCATGGCGATATAGCCGATACAACCTTAGTCACTGCACTTTTGACGCAACACAAGCCGCGTGCCGTGGTGAATTTTGCAGCCGAGAGCCATGTGGACCGGTCTATCTCAGGTCCTGGTACTTTTATTCAAACGAATATCGTTGCAACCTTTCAGTTACTCGAAGCTGTAAGGGCTTATTGGGGCAACTTAGACGCAACGCACAAAGAAGATTTCCGCTTTTTACACGTCTCTACGGACGAGGTGTATGGATCGCTTGAGAAAAATGCGCCTGCATTTACCGAGAACCACCGCTACGAGCCCAATAGCCCGTACTCCGCTTCTAAAGCGGCAAGTGACCATTTAGTTCGCGCCTACCACCACACATACGGCCTGCCCGTTGTAACAACCAACTGTTCCAACAATTACGGGCCTTTCCATTTCCCGGAAAAACTGATCCCCCTGATGATTGTCAATGCGCAGGCCGGGAAACCACTCCCTGTGTATGGCGACGGCCAACAAATTCGCGACTGGCTGTATGTGAAAGACCATTGCAGTGCGATTCGGCAGGTTCTTGCTAAGGGCCGACTGGGCGAAACCTACAACATTGGCGGTTGGAACGAAAAACCCAACATTGAAATTGTCCAAACGATATGTGCACTGCTCGATGAACTTCGCCCGAGAACCGATGGCAAGCCCTATAAAGAACAAATTGCCTACGTCACTGATCGACCAGGTCACGATAAGCGATACGCCATCGATGCGAGCAAGATCAAAAATGAACTCGGGTGGGCGCCAGCGGAAACTTTCGAGACCGGCATTCGCAAAACGGTGCAGTGGTTCCTGGACCATTCAGAATGGGTTTCCCAGGTCCAAAGCGGCGCTTACCGCGCGTGGGTCGACCAACAGTACGGCCAATCGCCATGAAAATTTTGCTGTTGGGTCGCAATGGCCAAGTCGGCTGGGAGTTACAGCGCAGCCTATCGACTTTGGGCGAAGTGGTCGCTCTGGCAAGCGACTCCCGTCACAACCCAGACGGATTATGTGGCGACCTCAGCGACCTAAACGGACTGGCTCAAACAGTTCGCCGGGTTGCACCCAAGGTGATCGTTAACGCCGCTGCTTATACCGCCGTGGACCGGGCTGAAACGCAAGCCGAATTGGCGCACACCGTCAATACCAAAGCGCCCGCTGTTCTGGCGGAAGAAGCCAAGCAGTTAGATGCTTGGCTAGTCTATTACTCCACCGACTATGTATTCAATGGGAGTGGGTCAGCGCACTGGATTGAAGACGATGCGACAGGACCATTGAGCATTTACGGGCGCACCAAACTTGAAGGCGAGAAAGCAGTGGCCTCCTGGGCCAAACATCTCATTTTTCGCACCAGCTGGGTGTACTCCGCACGGGGTGCCAACTTTGCGAAAACCATGCTACGTTTAGCCAGCGAAAAGGAGCAGTTCCAAGTCATTGATGACCAATGGGGCGCTCCGACTTCGGCTGAGCTCTTGGCGGATGTCACGGCCACCGCACTGCGTGGCTGCATGGGACAACCGGATCTTGCAGGTTTGTACCATTGCGCCGCCAGCGGTGAAACCAATTGGAATGCGTATGCGCGGTTTGTGATTGAGCAAGCGAGCGCTTTAGGCGCTTCACTCAAAGCTAAATCCAGAAGCATTGACGCCATCCCTTCAGCCCAGTACCCAACAGCAGCGGCACGCCCTTTGAACTCTCGGCTCAATTCGGCTCGACTGCAATCCACTTTTTCACTACACTTACCACCCTGGCAGCAGGGCGTTTCGCGCATGCTGCAAGAAGTTCTTGGGGAGTCAAAAAAATGAAACAAACATCCGCGCTTAAGCGCAAAGGGATTGTGCTGGCTGGCGGGTCTGGGACGCGTTTGTACCCCGCCACCCAGGTGGTAAGCAAGCAGCTCTTGCCCATTTACGACAAGCCTATGATTTATTACCCGCTGAGCACCTTGCTGCTTGCGGGAATCCGAGATATTCTCATTATTTCAACACCCCAAGATACTCCGCGCTTTGAGCAGTTGCTCGGCGATGGAAGCCAATGGGGGCTTGAACTCAGCTACGCCGTTCAACCCAGTCCTGATGGCTTAGCACAGGCTTTTTTGATTGGTGAAAAATTTCTGGATGGTGCGCCGAGTGCGCTCGTATTGGGTGACAACATCTTCTATGGCCACGACTTTGCCACCCTGCTGCAGTCCGCCCGGGAACAAACCCATGGAGCAACCGTCTTCGCCTACGCGGTTCAAGACCCAGAACGGTATGGCGTTGTCGAATTCAATACCGCTGGAAAAGCCATCAGTTTGGAAGAAAAGCCAGTGCATCCGAAATCACGCTATGCCGTGACAGGCCTCTATTTTTACGACACGCAAGTCGTCGAACTGGCTAAAAAAATTCAACCCTCCGCTCGAGGCGAGCTGGAAATTACTGACCTCAACCGGCTTTACCTTGAACAAGGAACGCTCGATGTTCAAACCATGGGCCGCGGCTATGCCTGGCTTGACACCGGTACCCACGAGTCGATGCTGGAAGCCAGCCAATTCATTCACACCATCGAAAATCGCCAAGGCTTGAAAGTCGCGGCACCCGAAGAAATCGTTTGGCGTCATGGTTGGATTGACAACGCCCAACTCGAAGCGCTCGCTAAACCGCTTGCCAAATCGGGATACGGACAGTACCTGTTGCGATTGCTCACCGAGAAGGTTTACTAATGAAGGTGACTGCGACCGCCATTGCCGATGTCCTTCTGCTTGAACCAAAGATTTTTGGCGATGACCGTGGGTTTTTCTTCGAAAGTTTCAACGCCCGCGTTTTCGCCCATGCCACGGGCTTGAAGGTAACCTTTGTCCAAGACAACCACTCGAAGTCTGCCCGCCATGTTTTGCGCGGGCTGCACTACCAAACCCAGCAAGCGCAAGGCAAGTTGGTCCGAGTGGTGTCAGGTGAGGTGTTTGATGTCGTTGCAGATGTTCGCCCTGAATCCCCGACTTATGGGACATGGGTCGGAGAAATTTTGTCTTCTCAGAACCAGCGCCAAATGTGGGTGCCGCCAGGCTTAGCCCATGGCTTCTTGGTGCTTTCAGAGAGTGCCGAATTTCTATATAAAACGACAGACTACTACGCACCAGAGTTCGAAAGGTGCATTGCTTGGAATGACAAAAAGCTCAATATCGATTGGCCCTTAAGCGGAGCAACGCCGTCCCTTTCAGCGAAGGACGCCTTAGGACACGCCTTTTAGACCTATGCAAGCGCTTGGTTCCATCTCCAAGACGCATCTATCAGGCACCATGCCTGCTGTCATTCACGCTTTGGTTGCCGCTGGGCTCATTACTTTGGACCAAGCCCAAGCCCTTTGGCAACAAGCAAAAACCAACAGTACCCACTTTATTACGGCGCTGATTGATTCGGGTGTGGTTACCTCCTCTGCTCTGGCGCAAACCGTATCCAAAGCTTTTGCAACGCCCTTCTTTGATCTCGGTAGCCTTGATCGCACAGCGCTTCCCACAGGGCTGATCGATGAAAAAATTTGCCTGGATCACCATCTCATTGTTTTAGGTAGCAAAAATAACAGAATAAGGATTGCCACCGCAGACCCCTCGAACAAAGAAGCATCAGAGGCGCTTAAGCGTTTGGCGCCACTGGACTTTGAATGGGTTGTGGTCGAGTTCGATCGAATTCGCCAATGGCTTACTGCAACTGCACGCAGCGAAAATCCAGCCCATGCGCTCGATTGGGATAGTTTCAATTTCGAATCGCTATCGGAACAAGCCGCTTCCACCCAGGACGTCCCTGTGGTTCAGTTTTTAGAAAAATTACTGGCCCATGCCGTTGCAATGAGGGCGTCCGACGTTCATCTTGAGCCCTATGAAAAAACCTACCGTGTCAGGTTTCGGGTGGATGGGGAACTCAGAGAAATCGCTTCTCCTCCATTGCATCTCAAGGAAAATTTGGCCTCTCGGATCAAAGTCTTAGCCCGAATCGATATTGCCGAAAAGCGCATTCCACAAGACGGCCGAATGAAGCTGAGTTTTCCCATTTTTGGGGCCATCGATTTTCGGGTGAGCAGCTTGCCTACGCTTTTTGGTGAAAAAATCGTGATCCGGATTTTGGATTCAGCCCATGTGCGAATGGGTATGGATGCATTGGGCTACGAAGATGACGATAAAGAACGCCTCTTTGCTGCTATTCGCCGTCCCTTTGGCATGATTCTGGCAACGGGGCCCACAGGGTCAGGAAAGACAGTGTCGCTTTACGCCTGCTTAGACCTCCTCAACCAAGCCGGGGTCAACATCATTACAGTAGAGGACCCTTCAGAAATTCATTTCGCAGGAATCAACCAGGTCAATGTCAACGAGAAAGCTGGATTGACATTTGCCACCGCCTTGCGTTCATTTTTGCGCCAAGATCCAGACATCATCATGGTGGGTGAAATTCGTGATTTAGAAACAGCTGACATCGCAGTGAAGGCGGCCCAAACCGGTCATTTGCTTTTATCGACCTTGCATACCAATGACGCGCCTTCCACGATTACGCGATTGCGCAATATGGGCGTGGCCTCTTTCAATATTGCTTCAAGCGTAGCGCTCATCACCGCCCAGCGCTTGATTCGCCGCTTATGCCAGCATTGCAAAATTCCAGCGCACAGTTCGTTACAAATACTGCTTGATGCCGGGTTTTATGCCAGTGATTTGGATGCCTCATGGCAACCCTATCAGGCAGTCGGTTGTTCCCAATGCTACAAGGGCTACAAAGGACGCATGGGGATTTTTCAGGTGATGCCCGTCAGCGAAGCCATTCAACAAATCATCCTGAGAGACGGTTCCGCTATCGAAATCGCCGATCAAGCGCAGCTGGAAGGCGTTCGTTCTTTAAGACAGTCTGGCTTGCTCAAAGTCAAACTTGGCCTCACTTCGATAGCAGAAGTGTTGGCTGTTACGAACGCGTAGCCATAACCATGGAACACGCGTTATTTGAATGGGTAGGTAAAGATCGCAACGGCGAAGTGGCGCGAGGCCAAACCCGCGCTCCTGATGCCGCCCAAGTCAAGGCAATCTTGCATCGCCAAGGAATTGCCCCCTCCCGCATTCAAGAAAAAGGACCACAACGCCTTGGCACTATCAAAGGCAAAGAAGTCGCAGACTTCACACGCCAACTTGCCACGCTTTTTAAGGCTGGGGTGCCCGTGATTCAAGCCTTCGGCATTGCAGCGCACGGACATGCCAACCCGAACATGCGCGAAATGCTCGGAAACATCCGGGCTGACGTGGAAACAGGTTCATCGCTAAGCGCCGCTTTTCGTAAATACCCAAAGTGCTTTGATGCCCTGTATTGCAACGTCATCTTTGCAGGCGAAGTAGCAGGAATTCTGGATGAGTTGCTAGACCGCTTGGCAACCCATATGGAAAAAACGCAAGCGCTTCAATCCAAAATGCGATCGGCATTTTTATACCCCTGCAGTATTTTGATCGTCGCGTTGGGTGTCTTGGCGGTGATGATGGTCTGGGTTATCCCGTCTTTCAAAACTGTTTTCTCTTCTTTTGGAAGTGACTTGCCCACAGCGACTTTATGGGTGATTGCAATCAGTGATTTTTTTATTCGTAATGGGCTTTCTTTTCTCACAATGGTTTGCTTGGCAATTTATGCCGCCGCCTGGTTTTGGCGCACCAATGCGAATTTTCGCGCCGCGATAGACGGACTTGTGTTGCGCTTACCGATTTTTGGCTCACTTCTTCAGGAGTCATGTACCGCACGGTGGACGCGAACGCTGTCGACCATGCTCCAGGCCGGTGTCCCGATGGTGGAGTCGCTGGACTGCGTTGGTGGTGCCTGCGGCAACTCGGTGTATGCTTTACGCACAGTGAAGATCAAACAACACGTCTCTAGCGGCATGAGCCTGAGCGAAGCGATGGCCCAGTCCCGTATATTTGCACCTATGGTCGTCCAAATGTGTGCTGTTGGCGAAGAATCTGGTTCTTTAGACCACATGCTTAGTAAAGTTGCGGAGTATTTCGAGACACAGGTCGAACACCAAGTTGCGGGCTTATCGAGCTTGATAGAACCGATCGTTATTGTGGTTTTAGGAGTGCTCATTGGTTCCATAGTTGTCGCCATGTACCTGCCTATTTTCAGCATGGGACAAATCATCTAATGCCACTTGATTTTTCTTGGCCCTTAGTGGGCCTTGCGACTGCTTTAGGGCTTGTGGTCGGTAGTTTTTTGAATGTCTTGATTTACCGCCTGCCTCGCATGCTAGAGCGCGAATGGGCCCATGAATCCGCCCTCCACCTGAGCACTGAAGTCCCCCACCATCCCCCATTGAATCTTTTTTTTCCTCGCTCGCACTGCCCGCACTGTGAGGCGCGTATTCGCTGGTATGACAATATTCCTCTTGTAAGTTACATCGTATTGCGCGGTAAATGCGCCCACTGCAATCACGCCATTGGCTTTCGTTATCCCGCCATCGAATGTATTGCCGCTGTTATTTTTGTGCTTTGCGCCGTACGCTGGGGTTTGACGCCCACGGCCGGAGTATGGTGTATCTGGGGTTCAGCATTGCTCGCACTGGCCTGTATTGACTGGGACACCCATTTGCTTCCCGACAGCATTGTTTTACCTTTGCTGTGGCTAGGACTGTTGAGTGCCAGTTGGGGGTGGACCTCGGTTGCTTTGGATTCGGCTGTATGGGGCGCTGCTCTGGGTTATTTTTTCTTATGGTTGGTTTTTTGGTGCTTCAAATGGGTCACGGGTAAAGAGGGAATGGGTTATGGCGATTTCAAATTATTTGCGTGTCTAGGCGCGTGGTTTGGTTGGCCCCTGCTTTTGCCCATCGTGTTGATGGCCTCTGTCGCTGGTTCCTTGGTCGGTATTGCCTTGAAATTAAGCCATCGACTCGGTCCGGGTGAGGCCATTCCATTTGGTCCTTTTTTAGTGGGCGCTGGCTTTATTGCGATGGGATTATGAAAAAACCACCTTTAAGACTCGGAGTGACTGGGGGCATTGGCAGTGGGAAAAGCAGTGTCGCCCAAATTTTGACCTCCATGGGGGCGGCCTGTATTGATGCGGATGCGATTTCACGGGCAACGACTGCCAGTGGGGGTCAAGCGATTCCTGCCATTGAGAAAGCCTTTGGGACGGCCATGGTCAATGCGCAAGGGGCTTTAGAGCGCGAAAGCATGCGGGCATTGGTTTTCAAAGACCCCAGCGCCAGAGCCAAATTAGAAGCTATTGTTCACCCCTTGGTCGCGGCACAGATTGCCACAGAAACAGCCTTGGCTTTGGCCCGCGAAGCGCCATGCTTGGTCTTTGACATCCCCTTGCTGGTCGAGTCACCCCGCTGGAGAAAGGTGTTAGAACGCGTTTTGGTTGTTGACTGCAGCCCTCAAACCCAAATTCAAAGAGTCATGCAGCGCAGCGGCCTGTCTGAGCTCGAAGTCTCCAACATCATGCGGGCCCAAAGCAGTCGCCTGAATCGACTGCAAGCCGCAGATTTGGTTCTTTTCAATGACGGTACAGATTTTGTAACAATCACGCAAACCCTTGAGGAATTAAGACCTTTCTTCGGGCTATGATGCGCCCACTGGAAAATTGAACGTGATCCTGTACGAATACCCATTTAACGAAAAAATTCGCACCTATCTGCGTTTAGAGCAGCTGTTTTCGCGTTTATTCAAGCTCATGGGACGAACCGATGAGATGGACCACCACTTTGCGCTGACTACCCTTTTTGAAATTTTGAATGTCGGCGCACGCGCAGATCTCAAAACCGATGTGCTCAAAGATCTTGAAAAACAAAAGCAAGCCCTCAACGCCTTTCGCGATAATCCTGCCATTGCGACAGACGTGTTAGATGAAATTTTGGGACAACTCAGTGCGTGTTTTGCTGGATTAAGCGGAACCCTTGGAAAATTAGGGCAAGTGCTGACTGAAAATGATTGGCTCATGAGTGTCCGCAGTCGTGCTGGTATTCCAGGCGGAACCTGCGCCTTTGACCTCCCTGCTTACCATGCGTGGCAACAACAACCGTGGGAAGTAAGACAGCAAAATCTGCGTGAATGGGTCGACACGCTTTTGCCGCTTTCACAATCCATTCAAGTCTTGCTCAACCTGTTGCGTGACTCTGGATCGCCTCAAAAAATGGTCGCTGCAAGCGGTCAGTTTCAGCAAAATTTGCCACAAGGAAAAACGGCGCAAATGTTGCGGCTCTCCGTCGATCACAATTTAGGGATCATTCCAGAGATTAGTGGAAACCGACTGCTCGTGTCCATTCGGTTCATGCGCCACGAAGACGACAACCGGCTGCATGCGAGCAACGAAGACAGCCCTTTTGAAATGGCGTTGTGCTCCTAAGCGCCATGCAGGAAACACCGGAAATTTTTCAGAAAATCGTACCCTGCCCCGGCTGCAAAGGCGACAGCCTGTACGCAACCACCAACCCCTATCGGCCGTTTTGTAGTGCCCGCTGTAAAGGTCTCGATTTAGGGGCTTGGGCCAGCGAAGAATTTCGAATGGAAGCGTCCAACCTGACTACCGACACGGAGGAGCAATAACACCGCGGGTCAGACCATGCCGCCCTAGACCTCAGGTTTTACGCTCTTGCTCCAACCATTCCAAGACCGGTAATGCACCCGGCAAAATGGGACTCACCCCCACGGGACAAACAGACCACGCATAGGACTGCTGCTCCTTCATTTGAAGCTCCCCTGACCACTGTGTCACTTTGAAGAAATGGAGTCGGACCAAGGCATGGGGATAGTCCACCACCTCGACCTTCCACGCCTTAGCCTCGTCCAAAGTGAGACCTAGCTCTTCGTTCAATTCTCGGCTTAACGCTTCTTCAATTGATTCGCCTGCCTCTAACTTACCACCAGGAAACTCCCAGTAACCTGCGTAGGGCTTACCCACCGGTCGCGAGGTCAGTAAAAAAGAACCGTCCGCTTGCATCAATACGCCAACGGCGACTTCAACCATAGGCCGATCATCGCCCCCTTGACGCAACTGATCAGGATCAGCAATAAGACTGGGGGCGGTCACTTGGGACTGCGCCCAGAAAAATCTTTGGCAAATTGCCAGGCAACGCGTCCGCTACGAGAGCCGCGTTCTAATGCCCACACCAAAGCTTCAGCGCAGGAAGCCTCTATTTGCGGCGCTGAAAAACCTAAAGAACGCAGCCACTGCGCCACAATCATCAAGTACTCGTCTTGCGTGAATGGGTAAAAACTGATCCATAAGCCAAAGCGCTCTGAGAGGGAAATTTTTTCTTCAACGCCTTCGCCAGGGTGAACCTCTCCCTCCTCCGTATGGGTGTAAGTTAAGTTCTCCGCCATAAATTCTGGCAACAAGTGACGGCGGTTGCTGGTGGCGTAAATCAAAACGTTAGCCGACGTTTCTGAGACCGAACCGTCCAAGACGGACTTCAAGGCCTTGTAGCCAGGTTCACCTTGGTCAAAGCTCAGATCGTCACAAAAAATAATGAATTTCTCAGACCGTTTTTCAATGACTTCGACAATATCAGGCAAGTCAACCAGATCGTCCTTGTCCATTTCAATCAGGCGCAAGCCCTGGCTTGAAAACGTATTCAAGCAAGCACGAACCAAAGATGATTTTCCGGTTCCACGGGCACCCGTTAGCAGCACATTATTAGCCGTCAAACCCCGCACAAATTGATCGGTATTGCGCTGGATCTTTTCTTTTTGAACGTCAATTTCTTTGAGGTCATGGAGTTGCATAGGTCCGATGTGACGCACTGGAACGATATAGCCTTGGCCCGAGACACGCTTACGGTATCTAAAAGCCACCGAAGCGCTCCAATCGGGTTGTTCGATATCCAATCGCAACGACGACTCCACTCGCCCCATGAATTGTTCTGCGCGTAAAAGAAAATCATTCAGTCGCATTGGTACGTCAACCCCCACTTAGGATCGGTAATCCGCGTTAATGGTGACGTACTCGTGGCTAAAGTCACACGTCCAAACCGTGTGGGTCGCACTTCCCCGGCCAAGTTCCACTCGAACGGTGATTTCGCTTTGTTGCATAACCCGTTGACCATCCGTCTCTTGGTAGTTCGGGTGCCGACCGCCATGGGTTGCAACATGCACCTCGTCTAAATAAAGTTCGATCAGGCTTTGGTCCAAATCTTCAATGCCAGCGTAACCCACTGCAGCCAAAATTCGGCCTAAGTTGGGGTCGCTCGCGTAAAACGCGGTTTTAACCAAAGGAGAGTGGGCAATGGCGTAGGCGACTTGGCTGCACTCTTGTACTGATTTGCCACCTTCGACCTGCACCGTCATAAATTTGGTCGCTCCTTCACCGTCCCGAACGATGGCTTGCGCCAGTTGTCTTGCAACTTCCAGCACCGCATTGAAAAACAATTGCCCTTCTTTGCTTTGCAAAGATTCAATACTCGAATGCCCGGCCTGGTTCGAAGCGACAATCACCAATGAATCATTGGTGGACGTATCGCCATCGACCGTAATACGATTAAAAGAGCCCTCAGCCAACGCAGTGGCTATGGGTTGCATCAGCTTAGGGTTCACGCAAGCGTCGGTTGCAATAAAGCCCAACATGGTGGCCATATTGGGCCGAATCATGCCAGCGCCTTTGCTGATTCCCGTGATCGACACTGTTTTACCGCCAATAGCGACCTGTGCGCCAAATGCTTTGGGCGCCGTGTCAGTCGTCATGATGGCTTGCGCAGCTCTTAGCCAATTGTCCGCTTTCGCATTTGCAATCGCACCATCTAAGCCGGCAATGATGCGTTCGCTGGGCAGTGACTCCATGATGACGCCGGTAGAGAATGGCAGAATTTGACTGGGTAAGACATTCAAACGCTCTGCCAAAGCCACACACGTGCCGTGTGCTCTAGCTAAACCATCGGCTCCGGTGCCAGCGTTGGCGTTTCCCGTGTTTACCAACAACGCTCGGATTTCTTCACCTTGCTTTAAATGTGTTTGGCAGATCTGAACAGGAGCTGCGCAAAAACGATTGGTCGTAAAGACACCGCCTACGCTGCAGCCCGGATCCAATAAAAATACGCTTAAGTCTTTTCGACCTTGCTTGCGAATTCCAGCTTCAACGATTCCAATTTGGACTCCCGCGATAGGAAATAAACTTTTCTCATCAGGGGGTAGCAGATTCACTGACATGGCTTTGGCCTTAGGCGAGTTTGCCGTGGCAAAACTTGTATTTTTTTCCTGAGCCACACGGGCAAGGGTCATTGCGACCAACCCGTGGTACCGCAGGCTCCAATCCTGCGGCTAAGACATCGGCAAGTGTTGTCTGTGGTTCGCCAGTTTCGGTGGGGGCGGTGTACGTGATGTTGTTGATATTTTCAGCACGCGACTCTAAAACTTGCGCTGCTTCTTCAATTTGCTCAGTAGACTGAATACGCACCGTCATCAATGTCTTGGTGACATCATTTTTCACAGAATCGAGCATTTGCCCAAAGAGCTCAAACGCCTCGCGCTTGTATTCTTGCTTAGGCTGCTTTTGCGCGTAGCCGCGCAAATGAATCCCTTGGCGCAAGTAATCCAGCGCACTCAAATGGTCGCGCCACTGAGAGTCAATGGTTTGGAGTAACACCATGCGCTCAAACTGGGTAAAACTCTCAGCACCGACTTGCGCAATTTTTTCAACGAAAGCCGCATTGGCTGCGGTTACCACCGCATTCAAAACATCTTCATCGCCAATGGCAGATGCATTGGCGATCAGTGACTTCAAATCTAATTCAATCTGCCATTCATCGCGAAGAACGTTTTGCAGACCCGGGATATCCCATTGCTCTTCGACCGATTCCACCGGAACGAACTGATGCACCAAATCTTGAAAACTACCCTCGCGTAAAGCGGCGATTTGAGCATTGAGATCTGAGGCATCCAAAATGGCATTGCGCTGCTGGTAAATCACTTTGCGCTGGTCATTGGACACATCATCGTATTCCAGCAACTGCTTACGCATATCAAAATTGCGTGCCTCAACCTTGCGTTGCGCACTTTCAATGCTGCGCGTAACGATGCCCGCCTCAATGGCTTCACCATCGGGCATTTTGAGGCGCTCCATGATGGCCTTCACACGATCGCCCGCAAAGATTCGCATCAAGGCGTCATCTAAACTTAAATAGAAACGCGAAGAACCCGGATCGCCTTGGCGGCCCGAGCGACCTCGCAGTTGGTTATCAATGCGGCGAGATTCATGGCGCTCTGTGGCGATGATACGCAAGCCCCCCAATGCTTTAACGGCTTCGTGGTCGGCCGTCCATTGGGTTTTTAATTGCGCAACTTGGATGTCTTTATCTTGGGCGGTGAGGCTCTCATCGGCGAGTACCGACTCGATATTTTTCTCAATATTTCCACCCAAAACAATATCGGTTCCGCGACCGGCCATATTGGTGGCAATCGTGATCATTTTGGCGCGGCCGGCCTGGGCCACGATATCCGCTTCGCGGGCATGCTGTTTTGCATTGAGAACTTGGTGCGGGAGTTTTTCTTTGGTCAATAGTTCGGCAATAATTTCCGAATTCTCGATAGACGTGGTTCCCACCAAAACGGGCTGACCCCGCTCAAAACATTCGCGAATGTCTTCGATCGCAGCGGTATATTTTTCTCGCGTGGTTTTATACACGCGGTCCAGTTGGTCTTCGCGTCGGCTGATGCGATTCGGTGGAATCACGACCGTCTCAAGACCGTAGATTTCTTGGAACTCATACGCCTCGGTATCCGCAGTCCCAGTCATTCCCGAGAGTTTTCCGTACAAGCGGAAGTAATTCTGAAACGTAATAGACGCCAGTGTTTGGTTTTCGGCTTGGATCGTTACGCCTTCTTTGGCTTCGACCGCCTGATGTAAACCATCACTCCAACGACGGCCCGTCATCAAACGGCCTGTGAATTCATCAACGATCACGATCTCACCCTCTTGGACGACATAGTGTTGGTCGCGGTGGTAGAGGTGGTTAGCACGCAATGCGGCGTACACATGGTGCATCAACGCAATATTGGCAGGGTCATACAGAGAAGACTCTGCTGGAATTAAACCCAAGTTCGATAGCAAACGCTCAGCACTTTCATGGCCCTGCTCGGTCAAAAACACTTGTTGCGTTTTTTCATCCAGCGTGAAGTCTCCAGGCGTAATCACACCCTCTCCCGTACGGGGGTCCAATTCGCCCTCTTGGCGCGTCAAGGAAGGAATCACATGGTTAATCGCGACATACATCGCGGTGTGGTCTTCCGCCTGGCCACTGATGATCAATGGCGTTCGGGCTTCATCAATCAAAATGGAGTCCACTTCGTCCACGATGGCGAAGTTCAGGCCGCGCTGAACGCGGTCTTTGACCTCATACACCATGTTGTCACGCAAGTAATCGAAGCCGTATTCGTTATTGGTTCCGTAGGTGATATCCGCTTGGTAGGCCGCTTGTTTTTCTTCACGAGGAACATGGGGGGTGTTGATACCTACCGTCAAACCGAGGAAGGAATACAACTGTCCCATCCAACGGGCATCGCGGCTGGCAAGGTAATCATTCACTGTGACGACGTGAACGCCCTTCCCTGTGAGTGCATTCAGGTACACCGGCAACGTGGCGGTTAAGGTCTTACCTTCACCCGTTCGCATTTCAGATATTTTTCCATTGTGCAACGACATTCCACCGAGCAACTGCACGTCGAAGTGGCGCATCTTCATGACCCGTTTAGAGCCCTCACGCACGACGGCAAAAGCCTCGGGAAGAATAGACTCCAAACTCTCACCCGCCGCAATCCGAGTTTTAAATTCTTCCGTTTTCCCTTTGAGCGCTTCGTCTGTGAGAACTTCGTATTGCGGCTCTAGCGCGTTGATACGCGTCACAGTAGAGCGGTACTGCTTAAGCAGGCGATCATTGCGACTGCCAAAGAGTTTTGTCAAAAATTTAAGGGGCATGGGTTCAAGACTGGCCCACATCCCACCAAGGGGTGCAGAACAGCGCAGTCCTTTTTCAATTCGTTAAAAACACGGCGGGCAGTGGGTAAAAGTGACTCTTGTCGAGTCTCTTTTGTTGACTCCACTAAAACCGCCGATTTTACCGTTGCGCAGTGGCGATTGCTGGCTTTAGCGAAGAGGCAGCTAAAAACCTTTGTGGGTCGTGCGCAACGCCCTTTACCAAGACCTCGAAATGAAGGTGCGAACCGGTAGAGCGTCCAGAATTTCCAACCTCGGCTATTTTTTGACCTCTTTTGACGAGATCACCTTTTTTCACGAACACTCTGGACGAGTGGGCATAACGCGTCAGTAAATCGTTTCCATGGTCGATTTCTAGAAAATTACCAAACTGGAAATGAAACTCTTGGGTCACGACGACCCCACCGGCGGCTGCGTAAATAGGCGTGCCAGGCGTTGCCGGGAAATCCAAACCCTCATGGACGGCGGAAAGCCCACGAAAAGGGTCAATGCGCATTCCAAAACCCGAACCCGTCGCCACGTTAGGAACAGGGGACTGTGTCGGAAGCATCATTTTTTTCATTTTTTGCTCGAACAACCTGGATTCAATCGCCGTCATTACGTCGGTGCGCTGGCTAGCCGTTTGATCCAACAGTTGCAATGTGGCTTCCAATTCCTGAAGCGAAAGGTTTCGACCTGCAACCAACGCACCCCCTTGACCAGGCTGCACCTTAATAGCCTCGGGGTTGATGCCTGCCAAACCGGACACCCGCTCCGCGAGAGATTGCAACTGCAGCATCTTGGCTTGCAATTCACCTGTTTTTTTGGCCATGACTTCGATGTTTTCGCGCAAATAGCGGTCTCTTTGCTCAAATTCTTCACGCACCACCAACCGCATCACGGTGCTGATCACAGGCCAACCTTCTCTGGCACCCTTTAAAAGGACCCAGTGGTAAACCGCACCGGAGATGAGCGTGACCACCAAGAAAATGCCCGTTAACCACAAAGCCAGCGCTAATCCGCCCACTTGCAGGACCCGGCTTTTAGCCAGTCGAGAATCCGTGATAATCAGTTGCATGCGGACTGCTCCTTATTGAATATATGCATCGTCACCACAAGGCTTGGACGGTACTAGAGGCAACGCAAGAGTCTCCTACCCTCGCACGCTTGGCAGAACTGGCGACCGATTCAGCATCGCGTTTGAAATCTATAGAGCATCTTATACCGCCCTTATTGCGTTCTGGGATCAAAGCCGGACCCGTAGAGGGTACGGTGTGGTGTTTGGTTCTAGACAATAACGCCATCGCATCCAAACTCAGGCAGCTTATTCCTGCAATGCAATCCCACTTGCGCATCAAAGGGTGGGATGTCACGCAGATTCGTCTCAAGGTTGCCATGGCGGGCAAAGGAAACTAGTATGAATGGTGCCGCTTGTCGGATTCGAACTGACGACCTACCGCTTACAAGGCGGTTGCTCTACCAACTGAGCTAAAGCGGCACGGGCTGAATTCTAACCCAGCATGCACTGGCTTTTATCCGAGAGCGCAGTTGTTATTTATTTAATACGCGTCAACGCGGGGCGGGGCTTTGGGGGTGACTCAGGTTGGGCGGACGCGGC
Organism: Comamonadaceae bacterium; assembly: GCA_037133455.1. Classification (GTDB taxonomy): domain Bacteria; phylum Pseudomonadota; class Gammaproteobacteria; order Burkholderiales; family Burkholderiaceae_C; genus Allorhodoferax. The sequence continues at coordinate 17,658 of JBAXOC010000003.1, forward strand.
AGGGTTCTCAGTCTTATCGCCTTTATCCTTGTCAACCGACTGGACAGGAAATGTCATGCCTTGGCCATTTTCACGCGCGTAAATTGCAGACACGCGTTCCATGGGAACCACGATATCGCGGGCGACTCCGCTGAAACGGCCTTTGAACTCAATGAACGCATTGCCCATGCTGAGTTGGTTGGTTGCCCCAGAGCTGACGTTAAGCACAATCTCGCCATCACGCACGAACTCTTGGGGAACCCGCACACTTGAATCCACAGAAACAACTAGAAATGGAGTGAGGCCATTGTCCACACACCACTCGTACATTGCACGAACCAAATAAGGCCGTGTGGAGGTCGATTCTGCAGTATCCATACTCAATCTCGGTGGCGTTGAGTTGATCAGTGAATTACTTACGCATCACTTTTTCAGAGGGCGTCAAAGCTTCAATGTAAGCAGGCCGAGAAAAAATGCGCTCTGCGTACTTCAGCAAGGGTGCCGCGTTCTTACTCAAGTCAATTCCGTAGTACTCCAAACGCCACAACAAGGGGGCAATCGCCACATCCAGCATGGAGAAGTTGTCGCCCATCATGAATTTGTTTTTAAGAAACACAGGGGCCAGTTGGGTTAAACGGTCACGAATGTGCGAGCGGGCTTTTTCCAAAGTTTTTTCATTTCCCTTTGAAGCGCGAGACTCCAAAGTAGCCACGTGCACAAACAATTCTTTCTCGAAATTCAGCAAAAAGAGGCGAACGCGGGCGCGGTCAACTGGATCGCCGGGCATGAGCTGGGGATGCGGAAAGCGCTCATCGATGTACTCATTAATGATATTGGACTCGTACAAAATCAAATCGCGCTCGACCAAAATCGGAACCTGTCCGTAAGGGTTCATGACATTGATGTCTTCTGGCTTGTTGTACAAATCGACGTCACGGATTTCAAAGTCCATGCCTTTTTCAAACAACACAAAACGGCAACGGTGAGAGAAAGGGCAGGTTGTACCTGAATACAGCACCATCATGGCTAAGGACTCCTAAAAATTAAAAAGAGTGGACTGCCGCGGCGAGCCCACTCTGCATTGATCGTCAACCGCCTAGACGACTGACAAACACGACCTACAAATTACTTGACATTCTTCCAATACGCAGCATTCAAGCGCCACATCACAAACGTCATTACCGACAGGAACAATAGTACCCAAACCCCCACGCGAACGCGGGTGTTTTGGGATGGCTCGGCCATCCATTGAAGGTAGCTGACCAAGTCACCTATGGCCTGATCGTATTGAACTGGCGTCAATTTTCCAGGAGCGAGTTGCTCCCAGCCTTTGAACACTTCGGTTTCATGTCCATGCACCATTTCTGTTGCATAAATAGGGGCGCGCTTACCTTGTAATTCCCAAAGTACATGGGGCATACCCACGTTAGGAAACGCCAAATTATTCCAACCTGTGGCCTTGGCGTCGTCCACGTAGTAAGTGCGCAAATAGGTATACAAGTAATCCGCGCCTGTTCCCTGACCCGCAGCGGAGCGAGAGCGTGCGATCACCGTCAAATCAGGAGGATTCGCACCAAACCACTCTTTCGCTTGACGAGGGTCAATCGCGGACTTCATGGTTTCACCGACTTTGTCTGTCGTAAACAGCAAGTTGTCTTTGATTTGCTGGTCAGTTAAACCAATGTCTTTCAGGCGATTGAAGCGCATGAAGGCTGCGGAGTGGCAGTTTAAGCAATAGTTCACGAACAACTTGGCACCGTTTTGCAACGCCGCGAGGTCATTGGTTTTATTTGGCGCCTTGTCCCACGCAATCCCGCCCGTGTTGGCTTGAGCACCAGACATAGATGCCAGAACAAGCAATGCACTTAGTAAGATTTTTTTCATTTGATTGAACTCCGACTCAGTGCGCAGCAAAGGTAACGCGATCAGGAACGGGTTTGGATTGACCCAAAACACTCCACCAAGGCATCAACAAAAAGAAACCAAAGTAAAACAATGTTCCTACCTGCGATACACGCTCGCCAATCGCCGAGGGGGGTTGCACACCCAGATAAGCCAAGACCACAAAATTAACCACAAATACCGCGTACATGTATTTATGCCAATCAGGACGGTAGCGGATCGACTTGACAGGGCTGTTATCAAGCCAAGGCAAGAAGAACAAAATAATCACTGCGCCGCCCATGACAACGACGCCCCAAAACTTGGCGTCAATGGACAGCATCATGGCCGTCACAGCCACAGCAGCGCCCACGATCAGGCCTTTGAAGATGGTCGGCATTTTGAATTTATATACGCTCAAAGCGGCAGCAGCCCACACACAGGCGATTAATGCGATCACCATTTCGCTGGTGATAGCCCGCAACATGGAGTAGTAAGGCGTGAAATACCAAACGGGTGCAATATGCAAAGGCGTTTTCAATGGGTCTGCAGGAATGAAGTTGTTGTACTCCAAGAAGTACCCGCCGAATTCCGGAGCGAAGAAAATGATGGCGGTAAAGACCATCAAAAACATGCTCACTGCAAAAATGTCATGCACGGTGTAGTAAGGATGAAAAGGAATTCCATCCAAAGGATGTCCATCAGGACCTTTGGTGTCCTTGATTTCAACACCATCAGGATTGTTAGATCCCACTTCATGCAAGGCAATGATGTGCGCTGCAACCAAGCCCAACAACACCAAAGGCACTGCGATGACGTGAAAGCTAAAGAATCGATTTAAGGTCGCATCGCCAACCACGTAGTCTCCGCGAATCAGCAAGGCAAGATCAGGTCCAACAAAAGGAACCGCAGCAAACAAGTTCACAATCACTTGTGCGCCCCAATAGCTCATTTGGCCCCATGGGAGAAGGTATCCCATGAAAGCCTCGGCCATCAAGCACAAGAAAATACCGCAGCCAAAGAGCCAAACCAGCTCACGCGGCTTGCGGTAGCTTCCGTAAATCAGGCCCCGGAACATGTGCATGTACACCACGATAAAGAACGCTGAGGCTCCAGTGGAGTGCATATAGCGAATCAACCAGCCCCAAGGGACATCGCGCATGATGTACTCGACAGAACCAAAGGCTAAAGCAGCATCAGGTTTGTAGTGCATCACCAGAAAAATGCCTGTAACGATCTGAATTACCAGTACCAAGGTAGCCAGACCGCCGAAGATATAAAAAAAGTTGAAGTTCTTTGGAGCGTAATACTGACCTAAATGGTCGTTGTAAAGCTTGCTCAAAGGGAATCGGTTGTCGACCCAGTTCAGCAACTTTGCGCCTGCGGGCGCGTTCGGGGATATTTCTTTCATTTCAGCCATGGGGTGCTCCGAATCAGGCTTTGGTGTCTTCACCGATCAGCAGCTTGGTGTCTGATAGGTACATGTGTGGCGGAATTTCCAAGTTGTCTGGCGCAGGTTTGTTTTTGTAAACGCGTCCTGCCATATCAAAGGTCGAACCGTGGCAAGGGCAGAGAAAGCCGCCTTTCCAGTCATCCGGCAAAGAAGCTTGTGCGCCGAGTTGAAACTTATCAGAAGGCGAGCAACCCAAATGGGTACAAATACCCACAGCGACGAGAAACTCGGGCTTGATAGATCGGCCTTCGTTACGCGCGTACACAGGGGTGAACTCATCTTGCTTGCGCTTGGAATCAGGGTCTGCGAGTTGTCCATTGAGTGTGTTCAAGGTCGCCAACTGCTCCGGCGTTCTCCGAACAATCCAAACGGGCTTGCCGCGCCACTCAACGGTGATTTTTTCACCGGGTTTGATTGCGGAAATATCGACTTCAACCGCTGCGCCAGCGGCTTTGGCTCGCTCCGAGGGCTGAAAGGTGCTTACAAAAGGAACGGCGGTTGCTGCTGCGCCAACGATACCGGTGCAGGTAGACGCAATGATCCACGTCCGTTTACTGGGGTCAGCCGGCGTGTGGCCAGCGAGGGTGTCACTCATGAGAATCCTCAAGAAAAATCACTACTAGGGAAGAAAGCTATTGTAGCGGAGAGCAAAGTCAGGCTAGCTTCACGGCCATTCGCACTGCCGCTACCAAGCTCGCGGCATCCGCCTTACCCTGCCCGGCGATGTCAAAAGCAGTCCCGTGGTCTGGGCTGGTTCGCACCAAAGGGAGGCCTAAAGTGACATTTACGCCCTGTTCGACGCCCAAATACTTCACAGGGATTAGTCCTTGGTCGTGGTACATCGCAATAACCACATCAAACTCAGCCAATTTGCCAGCCGCAGCACGGGCTCGCATAAAAACGGTATCCGGGGCCCACGGCCCACTGACATCGCAGCCTTGGGATTGGGCCGTTTGGATGGCCGGCGCAATCACGTCGATTTCTTCTCGCCCAAACATCCCACCTTCCCCCGCGTGGGGGTTTAAGCCCGCCACTGCAATTCGCGGTTGACGCCCAAGCATCCTACTTAGCGCTTGGTGGGTGATTTGGATGGTTTGCAACACGTTGTCATACGTCACCGCCGCCAAGGCATCTCGCAATGACAAATGAATGCTGACCAACACCGTTCGCAACTCCTCATTGGCCAGCATCATGCGAACCGGCATGTCTGCAATAGGTTGAATTGTGTGCTGCGCTGCTAGGGCTTGTAAAAGCTCGGTGTGCCCGGGGTACTGTTGGTAGGGCTCGCCAGCGGCTGCCAATGCCTCTTTGTTGATTGGCGCCGTTACCACGGCTGCGATTTCGCCGCGTAATGCGGCTTGCGCGGCCCACGTGATGCAGCGTCCGGCAAATTCTCCTGCCAATGGGCTCACTCGCCCCCATGAAACCGGTTTTAAACTTTCGCCCACTTGCAAAAC
>JBAXOC010000004.1:0-20182 GCA_037133455.1 Comamonadaceae bacterium
CTGCGCCGATCAAGAGCACCCATAAGCCGGGGAAGGCAATAAATTGACGCCAAATTTTGGGGTTCGCGGCGAAGATAAAAGACAGTGCCACCAGGTCCACCAATACGGTGGCCCAAAGGGGGTGAATGCCATGGTCTTGCAGGTAGCGAAACGGCCACCACATCACGCCGTAACAAAAGGCATTGACCACCAATGCCAAAGCGGCGAGCGCGTTTTTCACAAGGCTTAACCGTGCAGGTTGTCGTTGCGAGCGATGTCGAGCAGGTGTTCCACTTCAGCACCATATTCGCGGCAGTTGTAGCTGTGCCAGCGCTTTATCAGCCACATAAAGCCCGCTACCAAAATGCCAAAGGCACTGATCGCGCCAAAGGCCGAGATCCCCATTCCGGTGGAGAGGCTGTACAAGCCACCCAACAACAAAATACAGGCTTGCTCATTGAAATTTTGAACGGCGATAGAGCGCCCCGCACCCATCAAATTGTGGCCGCGGTGCTGAAGCAAAGCGTTCATCGGAACCACCAAGAATCCTCCCAGTCCACCGAGCAAAATGAGGAAGGGGGCAGCGACCCAAACGTTATCGATGAAGTTCAACAAGAGCACCAGTATCCCCATGCCAATTCCCAGCGGCATCACCAAGGTGGCGTGTTCTAAGCGCATCCGCAATGACGCGGCCACTGCGCCCACAGCGGTTCCGATAGCGACGACTCCGACCAAGGCCGATGCTTGTGTCACGGTATAGCCCAAAGCAACTGAAGCCCAGGCCAGAACGATGTAACGTAAATTACCGCTGACACCCCAAAACAACGTCGTGGTACTTAGAGAGATTTGCCCGAGCTTGTCTTTCCACAAACGCAGATTGCAATGCCAAAAATCAGGCAAGAGGGTAATGAGGTTGCGCGGTAGGGGGCGCATGTCAACGCCGGTATCAGGAATGCGGGTGTTAAACCATGCTGCTAAGAGGTACACCAAAATTAAAACGCTGATGGCGGCCTCTGGTGCGGTGTCAATGCCTGTTTCTATCAGCGGAAAGTCCAAGGACAACAAATAGGGCGCGATATTGGGGCCAACCATCTGACCGCCCAAGAGTACGCCCAAAATAATAGAAGCAATCGTCAAACCTTCGATCCAACCGTTGGCCTTAACCAATTGAGAGGAAGGAAGCAATTCCGTCAAGATGCCGTATTTCGCGGGGGAGTAAGCCGCAGCGCCCAAGCCGACGATGGCATAGGACATCAAAGGATGGCTGCCAAACAGCATCATCAAACAGCCCACAATTTTGATGCCGTTGCTCACCAACATGACCCGGCCCTTGGGGTAGGCGTCTGCAAACGCCCCGACAAATGGCGCTAAGACCACGTAAAACAAAGCAAACATGGGAACCAGCGCGGCTTGTTGCCACTCCGGTGCCTGTGAACTTCGCAGCAGTTGAACCGCGCCTACAAACAATGCGTTGTCGGCCAGCGAGCTGAAAAACTGCGCCGACATGATGGTAAAAAAGCCGCGTTTCATGGATGGTTTGGTCACTTCCTAAGAGTGCAGGGGTTATAGCACGCCAGCAAGTGCCAAAATAGGCTATGCCCCGCCCAATTCGCGCCACTATCCACACCCAAGCCTTGCGCCATAACCTGCAGGCTGTGCAGTCGGTTGTTCCCGATGCGCGGGTCTGGGCTGTCGTCAAAGCCAATGCCTATGGCCACGGTATTGAGCGAGTTTTTGAAGGTTTGCGCGGCGCCGATGGTTTTGCTTTGCTTGATTTACAAGAAGCGCAACGACTGCGAACACTGGGCTGGCGCGGGCCCATTCTGTTATTAGAAGGCGTCTTTGAGCTGCGAGATTTAGAGCTGTGTTCACGCTTGGATTTGTGGCACACGGTGCATTGCGAGGCCCAAATTGACATGCTCGCAGCCCATAAAACCAATCTGCCTCACCGTGTTTTTCTCAAAATGAATGTGGGCATGAACCGACTGGGCTTTCGGCCTGAGCAATACCGCTCGGCCTGGACGCGTTTGAACGCGCTGCCCCAAGTTGATGAGATTTCATTGATGGCGCACTTCAGTGACGCCGACGGACCGAAGGGCGTGACGACGCAAATGGCAACGTTTAATGCGGCAAGCGCAGAGCTGCCCGGCGAACGCACGCTTCACAACAGTGCCGCCATCTTGCGCCACAGCCAGTTACCCGGTGACTGGGTTCGCGGTGGCATTGCCTTGTACGGCAGTTCGCCAGACCACCCTGAACACATTGGCGCACATTGGCAACTGCAGCCCACCATGAGCTTGAACGCCGACATCATCGGCACCCAACACTTAAACGCGGGTGACACCGTAGGCTATGGCTCGAGCTTTGTGGCACCAGGGGCTATGCGCATCGGGATCGTGGCTTGCGGTTATGCCGACGGTTACCCTCGAATTTGTCCCACTGGCACGCCAGTTTTGGTTGCGGGGATTCGCAGCCGCACACTAGGGCGCGTCAGCATGGACATGTTGGCGGTGGATTTAACGCCCACGCCAGAGGTCGGCATAGGCGACGAAGTGACGCTGTGGGGCCGTGCGAGTCAGGGCCAAGTCTTGCCGATTGATGAGGTTGCGGCTTGTGCGCAAACCGTTGGGTACGAGCTCATGTGCGGCTTGGCGCAGCGGGTGCCGGTGACGGTCGAGCCCTAAAAATACAAATAAGCTGTATTTAAATACAGTATTATCGGCCGTATGGCAAAAGATAAAACCGTATTTACTTGCAGCGACTGTGGCGGAACCAGCCCCAAATGGTTGGGTAAGTGCCCGAGTTGCGGCGCATGGAACACACTGATTGAATCGGTCGCACACGCTGATTCCGCAGTCAAAAATCGTTTTGCATCGCTTGCCAAAACGGCCGAGGTGGCGGTTTTGTCAGACATCCAAGCCAGCGATGTGGAGCGCACACCTACCGGACACGAAGAACTTGACCGAGTTTTGGGCGGTGGCATTGTGGAAGGCGGCGTGGTTCTGATCGGCGGAGATCCCGGTATCGGTAAATCCACCTTGCTCTTGCAAGCGCTCGACGCATTACAACGCGCCGGTAAAAATACTTTGTATGTCACCGGTGAAGAAAGCGGCGCCCAAGTCGCTTTGCGCTCGCGCCGCTTGGGCTTAGACCATTCTCAGGTCAAGGTGTTGGCAGAAATTCAGCTAGAAAAAATTCTCGCCACGCTGACTGAGCTTCGGCCTGATGTCGCGGTCATTGACTCCATCCAAACCGTGTATTCCGATCAACTCACGTCAGCGCCTGGCTCGGTGGCGCAGGTGCGTGAGTGTGCGGCCCACCTAACCCGCGCCGCCAAGGCCAGCGGGGTTTGTATCGTACTCGTGGGCCACGTCACCAAAGAAGGTGCGTTAGCCGGACCGCGTGTTTTGGAGCATATGGTCGATACCGTGTTGTACTTTGAAGGCGATACGCACAGCCAGTTTCGTTTGGTGCGCGCCATTAAAAATCGCTTTGGTGCGGTCAACGAAATCGGTGTTTTTGCGATGACCGAGCGCGGGCTCAAAGGCGTGAGCAACCCCAGTGCGATTTTTTTAAGCCAACACCCCGAGCCTGTTCCAGGCAGTTGTGTGATGGTCACGCTCGAAGGGACGCGTCCACTCTTGGTGGAAATTCAAGCCTTGGTCGATAGTGGCGGCCCGAGCCCAAGGCGTTTAAGCGTGGGGCTTGATAAAGACCGCTTGGCAATGCTCTTGGCAGTTCTTCACCGCCATGCGGGTGTTGCTTGTATGGACCAAGATGTTTTTATCAACGCTGTGGGCGGTGTACGTATCGGTGAGCCTGCTGCTGATTTGGCGGTGATGTTGTCAATTACCTCATCGCTGCGCGGGAAGCCTTTACCCAAAGGGTTTATTGCGTTTGGCGAAGTCGGACTCGCAGGCGAAGTACGCCCCGCCCCCAGAGGGCAAGAACGATTAAAAGAAGCCGCCAAGTTGGGGTTTACGGTAGCCGTCGTTCCTAAAGCAAACGCGCCTAAAAAACCGATAGAGGGCGTGACGATTCATGCCGTCGAGCGCGTTGAACAAGCCATGGAAATTGTTCGCGGGTTGGGTTGAGCGCCATTTTCCCCATTCCAGGGTTAACCCTTGGTTTAAGCCCAAAAAACCGACATTGAAAATTTTTCCGTGCCGGGGTGAAAAATACTCAATCCAGAATGGGTGATACTGGGTGGTTCGCAAAGTGGGCGTAAGGTTTTGTAAGGCTTTTTAGATTAGATTACACAACGTCCAACCGTTGCGACTATCGCCGACGGGTGTGGTGCATTAATTATTTTTAACTGGAGACTTTATGACGACTCGTTTTGCCAAACTGGCATCCCAAGTGGCCTTTGCTGCTGCTGTTCTGAGCTTTGCTGGTATTGCTGCTGCGGCAGACCCGATCAAGATTGGTGTATCAGGCCCCTTCACAGGCGGATCGTCTTCTATGGGCGTGAGCATGCGTGACGGCGTCAAGTTGGCTGTTGACGAGATCAACAAGGCTGGCGGCGTAATCGGACGTCAGTTGGTCATTATTGAGCGTGACGATGAAGCGAAAAACGAGCGCGGTGTTCAGATCGCCCAAGAGTTGATCAACAAAGAAAAAGTGACCGCAACTGTTGGCTTTATCAACACCGGCGTCGCTTTGGCTTCCCAGCGTTTCTACCAAGAAGCCAAGATCCCCGTGATGAACAACGTGGCGACAGGCTCATTGATTACGCATCAGTTTGATGACCAACCTGAAAACTACATCTTCCGTAATGCAGCGCATGACAGCATTCAAGCGCCCATGATTGTGGAAGAGGCGATCACTCGTCGCGGCTTCAAGAAAGTTGCCATCTTGGCTGACTCCACCAACTACGGCCAGCTCGGACGTGAAGACTTGGAAAAAGCATTGGGTTTGAAAAACATCAAAGCCGTTGCAGTTGAAAAATTCAACATCAAAGATGTGGATATGACAGCACAGTTACTCAAGGCCAAAGCCGCAGGCGCTGAAGTGGTGTTGACTTACGCGATCGGACCTGAGTTGGCGCAAATTGCCAACGGCATGACCAAACTAGGCTGGAAAGTTCCGATGATCGGAAGCTGGACTTTGTCTATGGCTAACTTTATTGACAATGCCGGCCCAGGCGGCGAAGGTGCGCGTATGCCGCAAACCTTCATTCAAGAACCCACGACGCCAAAGCGCCAGTCCTTCATCATCAATTACCTGCGCACCTTTAACCCGAAGAACGCACGTATTGATTCCCCTGTGTCTGCAGCGCAAGGTTACGATTCGATTTACCTGTTGGCTGCCGCTATCAAGCAGGCTAACTCAGTCGATGGTCCAAAAATCAAAGCGGCTTTGGAAGATTTGAAAGCACCCGTGGACGGTGTGGTGACAACCTACAGCAAGCCTTTCACTGTCAAAGACCATGACGCGATCACCGCAAACATCCCTGTGTTTGGTGAAGTCAAAGGCCAACGCGTTGTGTATGCCTATGAGAATGACCAGAAAGTTGCTTCTCAAGTGCGTGTCAAAGACGTGAATGCCAAAGGCGCTTTGACGGTCAAAAAGTAAGTAAGCGACAATCAGCGCGTTAGTGCAATGAACCGCGACAGCTCCCCGGAGTTGCGCGGTTCTTTTTTCGATATTTTGGTGGAATAGAAATTATGGATATCTTGCTTCAACTCATCTACAGCGGTATTGCGCTGGGCATGATTTACGCCGTGATCGCGTTTGGTTACCAGCTGACGTTTCAAACCTCAGACACCCTGAACTTTGGTCAAGGCGATGCCTTGATGCTCGGCGCCATGGTCGGCTTGACCTTGGTCAACATGGGCGTGAATTACTGGGTGATGTTGCCGATCGTGATTGTGTTCGGGTTGATTCAAGGCGGTGTGGTGGAGCGTATCGGTGTTCGCCCTGCTATCAAAATCAAAAGTGAGTTTGGTTGGATCATGTCCACCATTGCGCTGGGTATTATTTTTAAAAACGTCGCTGAAAATATCTGGGGCCGGGATGATTTGAAATTCCCTTCGCCTTTGCCAGAGTCGCCGATTCAATTTTTGGGCGCAAACGTGTTGCCCATGGAAATTTTGGTAGTAATTGGAGCGATTGCCATGATGTTGGCGGTCGAATTTTTTAACCGTAAAACGATTTACGGTAAAGCCGTAGTGGCAACCTTCAATGACCGCGACGCGGCCAAGCTCATGGGGATTAATACCGGCTTGGTAATTACTTTTTCATACGCATTGTCTTCTGCGACAGCCGGTTTTGCTGGCGCATTGATTGCACCTTTGACCTTGACCGGCGCCACGATGGGTTCGGTACTTGGCTTAAAAGCATTTGCCGTTGCCATTATTGGCGGTCTGACCAGCGGCATGGGCATTATCGTAGGCGGCATTATTTTGGGTGTGGCTGAAACAACCACCGGTTTTTATATTTCGACGGGCTACAAAGACGTCCCCGGCCTGGTCCTTTTGTTACTGGTGTTGGCATTGAAGCCTGCTGGTTTGTTTGGCAAAACCGCCATCAAGAAAGTTTGAAGATGAACCGTAAGTCTCTCATTGCAGGGGTAATTGGCATTGCATTGCTCGCCGTAGCGCCGCTGTATACCTCTAATCCGTATTACATCCACATGATCGGTACGATCATGATTTATGCCATTCTGTTGTTTGGCTTAGATATCGTGGTGGGCTATACCGGCCAAGTGTCGCTGGGACACGCAGGCTTGTTTGGTGTGGGCTCCTACACCGCGGGCGTGATGTTTATGAAGCTTGGTGCGCCGTTGTGGCTCATTATTCCTGCCAGCATTGGCATTACCGCGGGCTTTGGTGCGTTGCTGGCATTGCCTGCGCTGCGAGTCACTGGACCTTACCTTGCGATGGTTACCCTGGCTTTCGGAACCATTATTCAAATCTTGATTAACGAGATGACCTTCCTCACCGAAGGCCCCTTGGGCATTAAAGTACCAAAACCAGATTTGTTTGGCGCCAAGCTCGACGAACATGGCTTTTATTGGATGGTGTTGACACTGATGGTGGTGTCATTGGTGGTGGTCGATCGCATCTTGCGTTCTCAGTTGGGGCGTGCTTTCGAAGCCTTGCGTGGGAGCCCCGTAGCATCAGACTGTATGGGAGTCTCTGTTTACCGCTATAAGGTTTATGCTTTTGTGATCAGCGCGGGTTTTGCGGGCTTATCAGGATGCTTGTACGCCTACTCAGAGCAATACATTTCTCCGAACACCTATAATTTCGAGCTAACGGTGTTGTTCTTGTTAGCGGTGATCATGGGTGGGCGCAAGACCCGCTCCGGAGCGCTGTTGGGCGCGGCCATCATCGTGATTTTGCCTAAGCTGCTCGATGATTTGGAGATGTTCCGCCAAGTGGCATCTACTTTGGCAGTGCTAATGGCACTGGGCGCCGGGATTGGCATTGCTAAGAAAATCACGACTCTAAAAGCAATGGCTATTCCAGTGGTGGGAACCATCGCTTTGGCAGCCTTCTCGTTTTGGTTGCAGTCCATTACGGATTGGCGCTTGAGCATTTTTGGCTTGATGATTTTGTTTGTGGTCTATTACCTTCAAGATGGAATCGTAGGCTTTTTCCGAGGGCTCTTCGCTCGCAAAGGGGCAAGCCACGCCATGTCGACCCAAGGTTTGGATATGGGCAGAGATGCTATTTCAATCGCCTCTAACGCAAACGATTGCGAGCCAGGCAGCGACATGTTGATTGCACAAAGCGTTTTAATGCAGTTTGGCGGATTGAAGGCGATTAACAACGTCGATCTGCGCGTCAAACGTGGAACCATTCATGGCTTGATCGGACCAAACGGCTCCGGTAAGAGCACGATGATGAATGTGCTCACGGGTATCTATGTACCAACAGCCGGAAGCATTGAATTCTCAGGCCAAAGCCTGATTGGTCGAACATCCTCTGACATCGCTTTATCAGGCATTGCGCGCACATTCCAAAACGTGCAGCTGTTTGGTGAGATGACCGCACTGCAAAACGTTCAAGTCGGTTTGCACCATACGTTTGAGAGCAACCTTCTCGATGTGGCTTTGCAAACACCACGCTACAAGCGCGAAGACAAAGCCGGCGTAGAGCGCGGCTTGGGCTTGCTGAACTTTGTTGGCTTGGGCGAGCTCGCAGGAGAAGAGGCGCGCAACCTGCCCTACGGCAAGCAACGCTTATTAGAAATTGCACGGGCCTTGGCACTTGACCCGCAATTGCTCTTGTTGGACGAGCCCGCTGCTGGCTTGACAGCGCCTGATATCAAAGAATTGATCGCCATCATTCGCAAAATTCGAGATCATGGAATTACTGTGATTTTGATCGAACACCATATGGATGTGGTGATGAGTATTTGTGACTCCGTGTCAGTTCTTGATTTCGGCCAAAAAATTGCTGAAGGCAAACCCGCCGAAGTACAAGCAGATGAAAAAGTAATCGAGGCCTATTTGGGCGCTCCGGCCGCTTGAACGTTTAGGACACCACGCTTATGTTGAGTATTAAAAATTTAGAAGCCGGCTACGGCAAAGTTCAAGTTCTTCACGGAATTTCTATGGAAGTGCCTAGAGGCAAAGTGGTCACGTTGATCGGCTCTAACGGTGCAGGTAAAACCACCACCATGCGTGCTATCTCTGGAATGATTCAGCCCACAGCAGGCGAAATCAGTTTGAACAACCAGCGCATCGATGGCATGGAGTCTTACACCATTGCCAAGTTGGGTTTGGCCCATTCACCAGAAGGTCGTCGCGTTTTTGCCACCATGACGGTCACTGATAACTTAACCCTCGGCGCATTTCCGCGTTTAACGGGGAGTCGCCCTAAGGGTGATGTGCAAGGCGATCTAGAACGCGCCATGGATTTGTTCCCCCGCTTAAAGGAGCGTCGCAGTCAACTTGCGGGCACCTTGTCGGGTGGTGAGCAACAAATGCTCGCGATGGCGCGGGCTGTGATGCTGAACCCGGAAATTGTTTTGTTGGACGAGCCTTCCATGGGCTTGGCTCCAATTTTGGTTGAGGAGGTTTTTCGGATCATCAGCGATTTGAAAGCCCGAGGCGTCACCATGCTGTTGGTTGAGCAATTTGCAGCAGCTGCGCTTAAAGTCGCAGACTATGGCTATGTGCTTGAAAATGGCCGTATTTCAGTCCACGGCGAAGCCTCTAAATTGCAAGACGATCCAGCAGTCAAAGCTGCTTATTTGGGCGGCGGTCACTAAAAAAGAATGTGCCAACTTATTCTTAGCTTGGCATAACTTCACACAGCGTTAACCTTCATAAGCCACCATTGTGGTTATGGAGGTTTTATGCAATTAATTCGCGAGAGTACCTTTCTGACCCACTTTGCGGGCAGCGTCGTAGCAGCGGTATGTATCGCAGTGCCAGCGTATGCAAGCACCCCTGCCGAACAATTGGCGGCCTACGCTGCGCAGTCTGGACAGGTCCCACAAGTCGCCAAGGGGCAAGCCTTTTTTACGAATAAGCATGGCGCAGAGTGGTCATGCGCTTCATGCCACACCTCGAATCCAACCGTGGATGGAAAACACGCCAAAACCGAAAAGCGCATCAGTCCCATGGCCCCTGCGTTTAACCCCGATCGATTCACTGATAGCGCAAAAACTGAAAAATGGTTTAGACGCAATTGCAATGATGTGGTGGGACGCGAATGTACGCCCACCGAGAAAGCCGATGTTTTAGCTTGGCTCATCAGTTTGAAGCATTAAAAAAGAGAGTCTCCACCATGCGTATTCAAACCAAGGCGGTCATTGCGTGTGCAATTACATCTGCACTCATTTCATTTGCGAGCTGGGCTGATTCAGCAGTGAACAAAGTCCCGCCATTGCCCGCATACAAAGCAGAGTGTTCAGCCTGTCACTTAGCCTACCCAGTCGGGATGCTGCCGGCGCCAGCGTGGAAAAACATCATGGGTGGTTTGCAAAAACACTATGGAACCGATGCATCGTTAGACGCTGCGACTGTGATGCAAATCGGGAAATGGCTTGAAGCCAATGCGGGGACGTATAAGCGCGTGAGTGAAGTTCCGCCAGACAATCGCATTAGTAAATCAGTATGGTTTATTCGCAAGCACGATGAAGTAAGCCCTGGCGTATTTAAGCGAGCCTCAGTGGGCGGGGCTAGCAATTGCGCTGCGTGTCACGGTGGCGCGGCAGAAGGCAACTTCAATGAACACCAGGTCCACATTCCAAAATAACCAAAGAAAGAAAACGTATGGAAACAACGACAACTAAGATCCGCGTATGGGACGCCCCCACTCGGGTCTTTCATTGGCTTTTGGTCTTTTCATTTGCGGGGGCTTACCTCACATCAGAAAGCGAACGCTGGAGCTTGGTTCACATCACGCTGGGGTACACCTTAGGCGGACTCATCGCCTTTCGTTTGATCTGGGGCTTTGTTGGAACACGATACGCGAGGTTCACAAGCTTCGTAAAAGGGCCGTCGGAAGTGCTTCAGTATGCAAAATCTATGGCGACTTTAAAGCCCAAACACTTTGTGGGCCACAACCCTTTGGGTGCGGCAGCTATCGTGCTTCTTCTTGTGTCGGGCATCGCGATCGTTGTAACGGGCTATGCCGCATTCAACGAAATCGGAGGGGAGTGGGTCGCCGGGCTGCATGAAGTGTCAGCCAATGCCATGCTTGTACTGGTTGGTATTCATATCGCAGGCGTTGTAGCAGCCAGTTGGCTTCACAAAGAAAACTTAGCCCGCGCGATGGTGAATGGATTCAAACAAGGAAAAGCCGTAGATGGCATCAGCAGATTGTGGGTCAGCGTCGCGGTGCTTTTAGTGGCGGCGGTCTTGGGCTTTTGGTATCTGCAGTGGGCGTCTTTGGGTTAGCGCTTTAGTTCGCTCATTTGATAGTACGCCCCGTTTAACCACTCGGGGTTAACTTCAACGCCCCACCCTGGATCGGCAGGAATACGCACCTTTCCGTCGCGCACCGCAAAGGGGTCGCCTAAGAACAGGTTTTGTTGCCAGGGGTAGTAGTCTGGCCCTTCGATAGAAAACTCGAGGTACTTTCCTGCGTTGGGGATGGCGCCCAACAGATGCATAGTGCAAATAGTTACCAGCGAGAGGTTAGCGCTGTGCGGCGTACAGGGTAATCCTGCAAGTGCGGCCATGTGGGCAACTTCAAGGGTGCGCGTCATGCCACCCATGTACATCACGTCGGGTTGAACAATGTCGACAACGCCTTGATCCATCATGCGTTGCCAAGTGGGTAAATCCCAGTCTTGCTCGCCGCCTGTCACGTCCAAGTCTAGAGCGAGCGTGACTTGCTTGGTTTCTTCAAAATTCCAATACGGGCAGGGCTCCTCAAAGTGGCTGATCCCTTCGTCTTGAAGAATTTTTCCGATCGCAATGGCGCGCGCGGGAGAAAATCCGCTGTTGGCGTCCACCAGCTTGGCAACGTGTTGCCCCAATGCGCGGGCAACGACAGGAATCACCTCCTCGGTGCGTCCGGGCCACTCATCGAGATCGCGCCCACATTCCGCAGCAACCCGCCACTTGAAAGCATCAAAACCTTGTTCATCGCGCAAGCGCACCAAACGGGTAGCCTCATCCTTGGGGCTGATATCGCGCTTCATAGAAGAGGCGTAGGCGCGCAATGCTTTTGCGCTGCCACCCAAAAGTTCGACCACGGGTTTACGCTCTATTTTTCCGCGCAAGTCCCACATCGCGGTGTCTAAGCCCGCTAAAGCGCGGCAACGGTAGCTGCCCGGGTATTTGTGTTCGCGTTCTTGGATGGTGTGTAGCAGCGCGTTGATATCGAGAGCATCAGAACCTAAGGCCCAAGGCGCAACTTGCCGGTGAAAAATAGTTGCGGTAATGTCCGCGTTGTACGTTGAGGTTTGCCCCCAGCCGACCTGTCCGGCATCGGTGGTGAGTTTGACAAAGCCAACAAATTCGTTGGAGAAAGTTTCTAACTTTGCAATTTTTGGCATAAGTAATCTTTAAACACTGGAAAGAATAAAACGAGCGGCTTGGTGTCCGACCATGAGCGCGGGCGCATTGGTGTTGGCTGATGTAATGTTGGGGAATATCGATGCATCTGCAACACGCAGACCTTCTACGCCGTAAACCCGCAGTTCAGAATCGACGACGCCCCCCGCAGCTAAAGGCCGCATCGCGCAGGTCCCACAGGGGTGGTAGACCGTCCCGCTGCGCTGGCGAAAATCTTCCTCGATAGATTGCAGGCTAGCGCTCGCTAAGTCAATGTCTTTGGGCGCGTCAATCAGAGCGTGCATCGATGGGGTGTGTTGCAGGCGGGCTATCAACTGTGCGCCTTTTAAAACATCGGCAAGATCGCGCGGGTCATTGAGGTAGTTGGGATCGATCTTCGGCGCATCAAACGGATTGTTGGAACGAATGCGGATATGCCCTTGGCTGTGGGGTCTGCAAGGATTAAATCCAATGATGAAGCCAGGAAAAGAATCTGGGCGCAGCAAAGGGCGCTGGTTCACAAAAGTCGCGGAATAACTGATTGGGCTGAAATAGAGTTGAACATTGGGCCGCGCCTGTGCGGCATCGGTGCGAACCATCCCACCCATTTGGTTCACGCCAATACTTAAAGGCCCTTTGCGTTGCAAAAGAAACTGCAGGCCCGCCTGTAATCGTCCGGACCAAGAACCTAATACCCCGTTAAGCGTCGGTACCTTGGAAGAGAAAGTGTAGTTAATACCCAAATGGTCTTGCAGCCCTGCGCCAACTGCTTCATTGGCAAAAAGGATGTTGATGCCGTGTTCGCGTAGAAGCGCGGGAGGCCCGATCCCGGACAGCTGCAAAATTTGGGGAGAGTTAATGGCTCCTGCGGCTAAAACGATTTCCCTTGACGCAAAAACCGTTGTGAGAGCTTTGTTAGGGCCGGTGCTGTATTGCACGCCAATGGCGAGTTGGTCTTTGAAAATGATTCGGTGAACATGGGCGTGGCTTCGTAACTCCACGTTTCTTCGCGCTAAGGCGGGTCGCAAAAAGGCATCGGCACTGGAACAACGCAAACCAGCGCGTGTCGTGATGGGGTAGGCCCCCAAGCCCTCAGGCGCATCGCCATTGAGGTCGCTCGAAAGCGGAAGCTGCAAATCACGGGCGGCATGAAGAAAGTCATGTTTAAGTGGGTGGTACTCCGACTCGCGGTTGGATACAAACAGGGCGCCGCGCCCTTGCGCAACACCATCACTTCCCACCTTGCGCTCAAAGCTCTCAAACACCGGCTTGACATTCTTCCAAGCCCACCCGGGGTTACCCGCAGCATGCCAGTCGTCATAGTCAGTCGGGAGCCCGCGGCAGTAGACCATGGCGTTAATCGAACTCGAACCCCCCAATACTTTGCCTCGGGGCCAATAGGAGGTTCGATGGCCCAAGCCAAGCACTGGCTCAGTGGTGTATTTCCAATTCACGGCCGCGTTGTAAAACGACATCCCATAGCCAATCGGCGCTTTGATCCAAAAGCGCCGATCGGTGCCGCCGGCCTCTAACACCAAGACGCGTTTTGTCCCGCTTTCACTTAAGCGATCTGCGAGTACGCAACCGGCAGAGCCAGCGCCTACAACAATATAGTCAAATGAATCCAATGGTTTGCGAGCTTGAAGTTGGCATTCGAAATGCTATCACTGGAA
Organism: Comamonadaceae bacterium; assembly: GCA_037133455.1. Classification (GTDB taxonomy): domain Bacteria; phylum Pseudomonadota; class Gammaproteobacteria; order Burkholderiales; family Burkholderiaceae_C; genus Allorhodoferax. The sequence continues at coordinate 13,615 of JBAXOC010000004.1, forward strand.
ATTTGTCCCAAAGAGGCCTCAAAAAGTTTCGGTGTGACCATCCACGGCGAGCTCTTGGCCTGAGATTTTGGCACCGGCGGATGAGGTGATAAACAGTACCAACTGCGCAATGTCTTCCGGGTCAATCAATGTTTTAAGTGACGAGGCTGCCGTCATTTCTTGGCGAACTTCAGCTACGCTGCGCTGGGTTTTCAGTGCCTCGGCTGCAATCACGCGGTCAATGCGTTCGCCCGAGACCGAGCCTGGACAAATGCAGTTCACCCGCACGCCCGCAGGCCCGAGTTCTTGCGCTAGTGTTCGCGTCAAACCCCGAATCGCCCACTTGGCCGCAGCGTAAGGCGAGCGTCTTGGAAAACCATACAAGCCCCCGGTAGATGACATGTTGACGATGGAGCCGCTGCCTTGGGCGCGCAAAAGGGGCGCGGCAAAGTGGGCGCATAAAAATGCCGAATCTAAATTAACTGCCAGGCATTGACGCCACTGCGCCAGCGTGATGTCTTGTACTTCCGCGGTAGGACCGGAGACGCCTGCGTTACAAACCACGATATCCAGCCCGCCCAGGGTGGCTGTGCCGACTTTAAAAAATTCAGCCACCTGCGCCTCGTCGCTGACATCGCACACCATGCCGCTCATCGATGGGTTGGCGCTGAGCGTGGCTTGGAGCGCATGGGCATCGTTGTCGCCAATAAAAACACGGGCGCCGGCTTTGACAAAGGCCTGCGCCATAACGCGCCCAATGCCAGCGGCTGCGGCGGTGATAAAAACACGTTGGTTGTGGTGGCTCATAGTGGGGTTGGAAGTCTCGAAAAGTGGGTGGGTCAATGGCTGTCAATGTATCCGTTATTGAAGCGCTTGAAGCCAACGCAGACGGCCGTTTTTTGAAATCAAGCGGCACCTGCGAAAATCCACCCATGCAAATGCCCTCTTTCCAAAAAATTGCGGTCCCCTTAGGGAGTCTCGCCCTTATCGTTCTCGCTTACCGAAGCTACGGCTGGCAAGGCGTAGCGCTTGCGGTGGGTGTTTTAGTCATGTGGCTGCTGCTGCATTTCACCCGCATGCTGCAAATTTTGCAGCGGGCAGCCAAACGTCCCAAGGGCTATGTAGACAGCGCTGTCATGCTCAACGCCAAACTGCGTGCGGGCGTCACGCTTTTGCACGTGGTGGCGATGACGCGTTCATTGGGCGAACTACAAAGCCAAAGCGACACACAGCCGGAAATTTTCAGTTGGGCGGATGGCTCGCAATCGGTGGTTCGCTGCGAGTTTTGGGGTGGGAAACTCAAAAGCTGGATCTTGGAGCGCCCACCCCAGACCGAGCCCCAAGCTGCTACGGAAAGCGCGTCTTCAACCGCCCCGTAAAATCACACTTTTAGTAATTCTTGCTTATCCACTTAAAGGACACCCTGCCATGACCGCAATGCCTCCCTCCATGTCTGACCGCGACGGAAAAATCTGGATGGATGGCCAGATGGTCGACTGGCGGGACGCCAAGATTCATGTGCTCAGCCATACGCTGCATTACGGCTGCGGCGCTTTTGAGGGCGTGCGTGCTTACAACACCACCAAAGGAACCGCGATCTTTCGCTTGGCAGAGCACACCGAGCGACTATTTAACAGCGCCAAAATTTTGCGGATGAATATCCCATTCACCAAAGAGCAAGTTCAAGAAGCGCAAAGGGCGGTGGTGCGTGAAAACAAACTTGAGAGCTGCTACTTGCGGCCCTTGACATGGATTGGAGATAAGAAGCTGGGTGTGTCTCCTAAAGGCAATACGATTCATTTGATGGTGGCTGCTTGGGCTTGGGGTGCGTATTTAGGCGAAGAGGGAATGAAGCGCGGTATCCGCGTGAAAATCTCAAGCTACACCCGCCACCATGTCAATATCACCATGACCCAGGCTAAGGCGGTCAGCAATTACACCAACTCTATTCTTGCCAATATGGAAGCCACTGATGATGGCTATGACGAGGCCATGCTGCTCGACGCCAATGGCTTTGTGTCGGAAGGCGCGGGAGAGAATTTGTTTGTGGTCAAAGACGGGGTGGTTTACACGCCGGACTTATCTGCTGGCGCGCTCAACGGAATTACGCGCAACACCGTCATGCATATTTGCAAAGACTTAGGTTTGGAGCTGGTACAAAAACGCATGACCCGCGATGAGGTGTATATCTGTGACGAGGCGTTCTTTACCGGAACGGCTGCAGAGGTGACGCCTATTCGTGAGTTGGACCGCATCGCTTTAGGCAAAGACAACTACGTTGGTACTCGTGGCCCGATCACTGAAAAAATCCAAAGCGCGTTTTTTGACATTGTGAACGGCCGCAATCCTAAATATGCCCATTGGCTGACCTTGGTGTAAGGCCGAACTGCAAACGCAAAAGAGAATCCTTATGAGTAAATCCGTTGTCACCTTATTGGCCAAAGACCTGAACGCCCAAGGCGGGGTGTATTGTCCCAGCCCTTTGGCGCATATGAAAATCTGGGACACCCATCCCAAGGTTTACCTTGATGTGGCGCACAGCGGCGAGGCCAAGTGCCCGTACTGCGGCACGGTCTATCAGCTCAAGGACGGCGAGCATTTCGACGGCCACCATTAATACGCTGCTCATCGCGCCCCAGTGGATTGGGGACGCGGTGATGACCGAGCCCCTGATGCGTCGGCTTCACGCTCGTGGCGAACGAATCACTGTTGCCGCACTACCTTGGGTTGCGCCGGTGTACCGGTTGATGCCCCATGTCAGCACCACCATCGAGCTGCCTTTTTCCCATGGAGGTTTGCAATGGACAGCGCGACGCGCCTTAGCGAAAACGTTGCGTGGTCAGTTTGACCGCGCCGTGGTGTGTCCTAATTCTTTGAAGAGTGCGCTTCTACCTTGGTGGGCTGGCATTCCTCTGCGCGTGGGTTATCTGGGCGAGGCACGTTGGGGCTTACTCACAGAGCGTTTGCCCAACCCAAAAAAGCACGAACGAGCGCCCATGGTCACCTTTTACGTAGCGCTCAGCGGTGAGGCTGCGGTATCGCACGACAAACCTATTTTGGTACCTGATGTGGGCGCTGACAGCGCTGCGCTTTCAGCTCTGGGATTGGATCGCCACGGCTATTGGGCGATGGCGCCAGGCGCAGAGTACGGCCCCGCCAAACGCTGGCCTGCGGAACACTTTGCGGCGCTTGCGCAGGCCGTTTTCCAAAAGACGGGCCAGCCTGTGGTCTTGCTCGGTTCAAGCAAAGACAGCGCGGTGTGCGAAACCATCAGTCGCTTAGCCAACGCCGACTCTCCTAACGCTTGCCGCGACTTGTCTGGCAAAACGCGCCTCGACCAAGCCTTTAGCGTCATTGGCAACGCCCGGGCGATGGTCAGCAATGATTCGGGTTTGATGCACATCGCAGCGGCCTTTGGCGTACCGCAGGTGGCACTCTTTGGGTCTTCCAGCCCTTTGCATACGCCGCCTTTAAGCGACGCAGCGCAAGTCATTTGGCTTAAAAACGCACCGCACTACCTTCCCCGATTGGACTGCGCCCCCTGTTTTGCCCGCGAGTGTCCGCTCGGCCACACGCGTTGCTTGCGAGACATCACGCCGGCGATGGTGATGGAGCGATTGTTCTAGGGCGCGTACTAGCAAGGGCGAATTAACTTTTTAGTGATAAAGCGACAAAACTTGACTTCGCATAGTTTTTTTACGACAATTCAGCATCCCATACGCGAGTTCTAAGTGATTTTTGATGGTCTAGGCAGAGTTCGAATGAACTTAGTCAAGTTAATTGAAGCGCCTAGACGACAAATCACCCAAGATTTTAGTCTTTAGCCGACATACTCGCGCCCACTTTTTAGTGAAAAAGAAGCAATTCAGATGAAAGCCAACAGCCTCCTACGGGCCGACCCGGAGCTAATCTTTGTTGCCGCTGTTACGGCGACTCAGGCGCGTGCATTACAACGGCAAGCAGCGATAGGCACCTTGGTGCGTATCTGCAAGGGCGTCTACGCCCCAAAGGTGCCTGACGAAGAACTCGCAGCGCTGGTGCGACGGAGTTGGCAACGCGTGGTGGGGATGATGGTTCCAGGTGGTGTGGTGTCCCATGTCAGTGCTATGCGCGGAGGTGTCCTCCCCTCGGGGGAGGTCACACTTTCACACCCGACCGTGTTTAATAAGAAGGTGTCGTTGCCCGGACTTGTCGTTCGCGTGGTACGTGGACCTGGGCCGCTGCCTGGCGATCTACCGATCGGCTCTAGCGGGGTCTATTACGCGAGCCGCCCAAGGATGCTGCTGGAGAACATTGGACGACAAGGAGACTTGCGTGCGCCAAAGCAGGATGTTGAAAGTCTTTTGGTCTCGGTGTTGAATGCGTCAGGCGAAAAAGCGCTCAATGATATTCGAGACCAATCCTCCGCCCTCGCCGATGCATTGGGTGCCAATAAGTCCCTAACCGAGTTGCGGTCCATCATCGGGGCGCTACTCGGGACATATTTGAAGGGTGAGCTCCGTACCAGGGAGGGGCTCGCTGTAGCGAGGGGAATGCCCGTAGACAGCGAGCGGATGTACCGATTCGAGGCGCTGGTGACCCATCTGCGCACAGAGCCGATGCCAAGAATCGAATCGAGGGTGACGGGACTGTCCCGCCAGTACTTTGCTTTCCTCGAGTCGTATTTTTCAAACTACGTTGAAGGGACGAAATTCGATATTGAGCAGGCTCGCGACATCGTGATGAACAACGCCATTGTCTCGAATCGCCCGAAAGATTCCCACGACATCCTTGGCGTTTTTCGCTTAGCCATGACACCTCCGTTCAGGGACAGCCCGCCTATTGCGGGGCCCGAGTTCCTTGAAGGGTTGGAATACTGGCATGCCGAGATGCTCAAGATGCGCCCCGAAGCGAATCCAGGCAAGCCGAAGCTAGAAGTCAACTACGCTGGTACCACGAGGTTTGTCGAGCCCGCGTATGTGCGCGGAACACTCACGGAAGGCTCACGCCTTGCATTGTCTGTACCAGAGGGCTTTGCCCGATCGGTGTACTACGCGTTCCTGGTGTCAGAAGTCCATCCCTTCGACGATGGCAACGGTCGCCTATCCCGGCTGGTGATGAATGCAGAGCTAACACGTAACGGGCTGTCACGCATCATCATCCCAACGCTTTATCACCCGCAGTACGTGGATTGCGCACGCGTACTGACCCGAACGAACGAGCCGGGTGGATTTGTTAAGAGCTTGGCCAAGATGGCTCGGTGGAGCCATAAATTCGACTACTCGAACTTAGACAATGCAATTACGATGATGCGAACGACGAACGCGCTGGAGGAATCGCCAGCCGTATACAAGTTGTTAAATGCCGACGGCAGCCCAGAGACTTGAATGCGCCGGAAGCTTAGTTAAACAGGTTAAATTCTTAGCCGACTTGCACCAGCGCCCCCCACTGCGTGGTGTAGTTCGGCGACCTTCTCTCTTGGCGCATCTGCCATCCTGTGTGTCCGCCTTGCGTAGAGACCTTGACCGTTCCCCGGCCATAGCGCGCGTTCAGTCCATCTAGAGTCGCCATCAAACGCGTGTCTGTTGCGGGCGTGGGTTCAAGCCAATCCGCTTGGTACTGCCCTGCGGGCGTAATGTCGCCCAACATAATTCCTGCCTTCTTGTAGGCGTAGTCTGGTCTGAACAAGCGCGCAACCAACCAGTCCGCCCAGCGGCTCACCACCAAACTGTCGCTGGTGGGTTGCGGCAGTGGCACGCTAAGCGAAGGGTTGTACTGAGGCAGGTCTTTTCGAAAACGGTTGGTATGTAAAAACACATGAATCAAGGCGGCCTGCGAACCCTGCGCTCGGAGCTTGACGCAGGCATTGGCGACAAAGGTGCTCATCGCATCTTTCAGTACCGCAAGTTCGGTGACGGTCTGCCCGAAAGACCGACTGCATAGGATTTGTTTTTTGTCTGGAACCATGTCTTGTAAGTCAACGCACGCAACACCTTGTAACTCGCGTTGTGTTTTCTCAACCACCACCCCAAACTCGGCTCGCAAGGTGGGTGTATGCGCAGTGCGCAGGTCTTGCACGGTGAAGATACCGTGCTCTGCCAAGCGGGCAGAAATTCGGCGACCGATGCCCCACACTTCAGCGACGTCGATTTGGCCCAGCAACTTATCTTGTTGTTCTTCGCTTAAATCGTTGTAGTTAAAAACGCCTTGCGAGCGCGGGTGCTTCTTCGCAATGTGGTTGGCTAACTTCGCCAGCGTCTTGGTCGGGCCGATACCAACGCACACAGGAATCCCCGTCCACGCCGTCACTCGCTCACGCATCTCGTAACTCACCGCTTTGAGCTTTGGCGTTCCGGTGAGATCAACAAAACATTCATCGATGGAGTACACCTCGCTGCGCGGTGAATAGGTCGACAAGATAGACATCACCCGATTCGAGAGATCAGCGTACAAAGCGTAGTTCGAACTCAATGCAAGAATGCCGTGTTCTTGTGCCAATGCTTTGCACTCAAACCAAGGCTGACCCATGCGGATACCCAAGGCCTTCGCCTCGTTAGAGCGCGAGACCGCGCAGCCGTCGTTGTTAGAGAGAACGACCAAGGGCGTGGTT
>JBAXOC010000005.1:0-19016 GCA_037133455.1 Comamonadaceae bacterium
AGTACATAGGCGCCCGTCATGATGCGACGTTTAACCTCTTCACCAAAACCTTCGGCGCGAGACTTTTTGTACATGCTGACCAAGTCGGTGTAATTCTTGGTACGGTGGCCAAACTTCACGCCATCAAAGCGGCTCAAGTTCGAGCTGGCCTCAGCGGGGGCGATGATGTAGTACACGGGGATGGCCAACTCGGTTTTATCTAGAGAAATTTGTAGGACTTTAGCGCCAAGCGACTGGAGGATTGACAGTGCTTCTTCGATTTTTTTTTGCACTTCAACATCTGTACCGTTAGTTCTACATGTTGGCATATTTGGCGTCCAAGTAGCTTGGATACCAGCACCTAACCATTCGATGGGTACGCCAATTTTTAATGGGCCACCATCTTTGCCTGCTGTCGCTAATGGGCGCGCCAAGAAGCGCGAAAAATTCTCAACAGGAACATCCAGCGAAGTGGAGTCACGGTCGAGATCGGGCCCACACATGGCGCTCAGTAATAGCGCGCAGTCTTCAGCGCTGCGCGCCATGGGGCCAGCTTGGTCCAAGCTAGACGCGTAGGCAATCATGCCGTAGCGCGATGCCCGACCATACGTGGGCTTGATGCCGGTGATGCCGCAAAAGCTGGCGGGTTGGCGGATGGAACCGCCCGTATCCGTTCCCGTGGCAGCAGGGGCTAAGCGGGCAGCTACAGCCGCAGCACTACCGCCGGAGGAACCTCCAGGAATGCGCGTGGTATCCCAAGGATTAGAGACAGCGCCGTAAGCCGAGTTTTCGTTGGAAGAGCCCATAGCGAACTCGTCGCAATTGAGCTTGCCCAGGGTGACCATGCCTGCGTTGCGAAGGCGGTCGACCACGGTAGCGTCAAACGGCGAGCGGTAGCCGCTCAAAATTTTCGAGCCTGCGGTGGTGGCGAAATCGCGGGTAACAAATACGTCTTTGTGGGCTATCGGGACGCCCTCAAGCGGGCCCGCAGTGCCGTTGGCGAGCTTGGCGTCGGATGCGCGGGCTTGGGTGAGCGTGGCTTCGCTGTCAATGTCTAAAAACGCATGGTGCGGATTGCCCCCCATCCGAGCCAAAAAGCGCGTTGCGACTTCCACGGCGCTGACTTCTTTGGACTGTAAAAGTGCGGCAAGCGCTTTGACGCTTAGGTTGTGCAGATCACCCATGGCTTATTCAATCACTTTCGGGACCAAAAACAAACCGCGCTCAACGGCCGGGGCGCTACGCTGGTTCAGATCGCGTTGCACAGTTCCATTGGGTTCACTGGCCAGGTCGGGCCGCAGGCGAAGTTCCATCAGTGCGCCAGGCATAGCGTCAATGGGGTGGGCCATGGGGACAACGCCTGTGGTGTCGATGGTTCGGATTTGCTCAACGATGCCAAAAAAATCATTGATTTTGGAAAGCATTCTGGCCTGCTCTTCGGGCGCAAGCTCAAGCCGCGCCAAGTTGGCAATCCGCTCAATATCTGTATTTGTCAGTGACATGGTGATCAAAGTTTTAAAAGCAAAGGGTTTAGGCCGCGCGGGGCCATTTACACAGGGCGGGTTTCACTGGGGATGGGTTATTATCCAGCCTTTAGAAGATATGCCCTTAAGGGGGCGAAGGCCTCGAGGCTTGAGAGGATTTTTTTACATGTTCACCACATTTCGTCGCTACCTTTCCACTGACCTCGCGATTGACCTGGGCACAGCAAACACGCTGATTTTTGTCCGTGACAAAGGCATTGTCCTTGACGAGCCCTCCGTTGTTGCGATTCGCCATGAAGGCGGCCCCCACGGTAAAAAATCGATACAAGCCGTTGGCCGGGAAGCCAAGGCCATGCTTGGAAAAGTGCCGGGCAATATTGAAGCCATTCGCCCGATGAAAGACGGCGTGATTGCCGACTTCACCGTCACCGAGCAAATGCTCAAGCAATTTATCAAGATGGTGCACCCCCGTGGTTTGTTCCGTCCCAGCCCGCGCATCATCATTTGTGTGCCTTGCGGCTCAACCCAAGTGGAGCGCCGCGCGATTCGCGAGTCCGCCTTGGGCGCGGGTGCAAGCGCGGTGTATCTGATTGAAGAACCGATGGCGGCTGCGATCGGTGCCGGTCTGCCGGTGAGCGACGCCTGCGGCTCCATGGTGGTTGATATTGGTGGCGGTACTACGGAAGTCGGCGTGATTTCTTTGGGCGGCATGGTGTACAAAGGCAGTGTGCGCGTAGGCGGCGACAAGTTTGATGAGGCCATCATCAACTACATCCGCCGCAATTACGGCATGCTCATTGGCGAGCCCACAGCCGAAGCGATTAAGAAAAAAATTGGTTCTGCATTCCCTGGCTCGGAAGTGAAAGAAATGGAAGTGCGGGGTCGCAATCTCTCTGAAGGCGTACCGCGCAGTTTCACGATTTCCAGCAATGAAATCTTAGAAGCCCTGACGGACCCTCTGAACAACATTGTCTCGGCGGTGAAAAACGCGTTGGAGCAAACGCCCCCAGAACTCGGTGCTGATATTGCTGACCGCGGGATGATGATGACAGGCGGCGGCGCTTTGCTGCGCGACTTGGACCGCTTGTTAGCGGAAGAAACCGGCCTGCCGGTGTTGATTGCCGAAGACCCCTTGACCTGCGTGGTGCGGGGTTGTGGCATTGCGTTAGAGCAAATGGAACACTTGGATTCCATCTTCACCAACGAATAAGATCCATAAGCAGCCATGGCCCTGGCTCCGCTAGGTAGAGAACCCCCTCCCTTATTCAGACAAGGCCCTTCGGCCTTGTCAAAACTCATTTTCTTTAGCGCATTGGCGCTTTTTTTGATGGTTGCCGATGTGCGCTTTCAAATGATGCAGCCATTGCGAACAGTCTTGGCCACCGTGATTTACCCATTCCAGTGGTTGGCAATGCGCCCTGTTTTAATGGTGCAAGAGGCCGACACGTGGGTCAATTCTTTGGCCGAGACCGAAAAAGACCGAGAAATCTTGCGTACGCAACTTACCTTGCAATCGCAACGCGCTTTACAGGTAGATCAACTGACTTTAGAAAATAAACGCCTGCGCGATTTGTTGGAACTCAAAGGCCGTCCTAGCGTGTCTGGCATCGCAGCCCAAGCGATTTATGACGCTGCTGATCCGTACTCTCGAAAAATTATTTTGGACAAAGGCTCTGTTCAGGGACTTTCATTGGGCGCACCAGTGATCGATGACTTGGGTGTGTTGGGTCAAATCACCCGCCTATACCCTTTGACCAGCGAAGTGACCTTGATCACGGACCATGACCATGCCACGCCTGTGCTAAACGCTCGCACTGGCGCCCGTGGGGTGGCTTATGGGGAAAACTCCATCCATGCTGACGCCATCGAGTTGCGATTTATGGCGGCCAATGCCGACGTCGCGGTGGGAGATTTGTTGACCACCAGCGGTGTGGACGGCGTGTATCCGCCAGGCCTGCCCGTGGCACGGGTTGAAAAGGTCGAACGCAGCACCACTGACGTGTTTGCGCGAATCTATTGTGTGCCGCTGGCCTTGGTATCTGGTGCGGGGCATGTTTTGGTGCTTGCCCCGTTGTCGCCAGCGATTGAACCCCGACCTGCAAGTGCCGCGGCACCAGTCGTTTTAAAGTCGAGGGGCCGCCGATGATGATGCGTCCGGGCCAGCAGTTGCTGCTGCAAGCCAATCCATTTTTCATTTGGGGTACTCTTTTTACAGCGCTCTTTGCCAACATGTTATTCAATATGTTGTTGTGGGGTCGCAGCGCGTGGGTACCCGATATCTTGTCTGTGGTGTTGGTTTTCTGGACAGTGAACCAGACCTTGCGTGTGGGTGTGAGTACTGCTTTTGTCTTTGGTTTGTTTATGGATGTTTACCAAGGCGGCTTGTTGGGCCAGCATGCGATGGCTTATACCGTTTTGAGCTTTTTAGCCATCATGATTCACCGGCGCTTGCTTTGGTTTTCCTTGACCTCGCAAGCGCTTCAGGTCTTTCCTTTGTTTGCCGTCGTACATGTGGTCGAAATTGTCTTGACCTTACTGCTCGGTGGCAGTTGGCCATCATGGTCTGTGATTTTTGCTCCCCTGTTTGAAGCCATGCTGTGGCCAGTGCTGAGCGTCGTTTTGCTCGCACCTCAGCGACGAGCGCCCGACCCCGACGAAAACCGTCCCTTGTAGCGAATTAGCCAAATGGAATTACGCAACGTACAAGCAGAACTGGCAGATTTTCGGGTGCGGGTCTTTTCAGTGACCGTCCTTATTCTGGTTTGCTTTTTCTTGCTGATTCTGCGTTTGATGTACTTACAAATGTGGCGTCATGAAGACTTGCGGGCGCAGGCTGAAAGCAACCGAACCGCCATCATTCCCATTGTCCCTAACCGGGGCTTAATTTTGGATCGCAATGGAATTGTTTTAGCCAGTAACTACTCCGCGTACACTTTAGAAATCACGCCTTCTAAAGTAGAGGACCTTGAAAAAACAATTGATGAATTAGCTCAGTTCGTGGACATCTCAGTTCGAGACCGAAGGCGTTTTAAGAAAATGTTAGAGGAGTCAAAAAGTTTTGAGTCCATGCCCATTCGCAATCGACTCAGTGATGCTGAAGTCGCCCGCTTTGCAGCCCAGCGCTTTCATTTTCCTGGTGTAGAGATCAAAGCGCGGTTGTTTCGTAACTATCCGTATGGCGATCTTGCCAGCCACGTGATTGGCTACATCGGACGGATTAATCCCAGTGAAAAAGCGCAAATTGCAGAGTCTGAAGACCAGGCCAATTACCGGGGAACGGAGTACATTGGCAAGCTCGGCATTGAGCAAAGTTTCGAGCACCAACTCCATGGAACAACTGGGGTAGAGCACATTGAAACCTCTGCCGGTGGACGCGCGATGCGCCGCCTCTCGAGCAGCAACTCTACCCCCGGCGACACTGTCGTCTTGTCCATCGATATCAAATTACAGCAGCTCATTGAGACCATGTTTGGAGACCGCCGCGGTGCTTTGGTGGCGCTTGACCCTAAAACAGGACAAGTCTTGGCGTTTGTAAGTAAGCCTACGTTTGATTCCAATTTATTCGTCGAGGGCATTGATCAGGACAACTGGCAGATGCTCAATGAGTCACCTGACCACCCTTTGCTTAACCGCGCCCTGCGCGGAACCTACCCACCAGGCTCTACCTATAAGCCGTTTATGGCGATGGCCGCACTTGAAACCGGAACTCGCTCTGCCAAGACGTTAATCAATGATCCCGGTTTTTATATGTTCGGAGGTCACCGCTTTGGCAGCCCTGAGAACGAGCGCGGCGGCATTATGGATATGCGTCGTGCGATTGTGGAGTCGAGCAATGCCTACTTTTATTCGCTGGCCAATGAGTTGGGCGTGGATCAAATGCATGACTTTATGAAGCCATTGGGGTTTGGCCAAATTACAGGAATTGATGTTTTAGGCGAGGTGCGCGGCGTTTTGCCTAGCCAAGAGTGGAAACGCAATTACTATAAAAAACCCGAGCAAAAAAAATGGTACGCAGGAGAAACGATTTCGCTTGGGATTGGGCAGGGCTATAACAGTTTTACTATGCTGCAATTGGCCCAAGCTACTGCGACGTTAGCCAACCGCGGTGTTAAGCACGCACCGCGGTTGGTGATTGCAACCCAAGAAGCAGGTGCCAAAATCCGCAACGTTGTGCCAGAAATTCCAGGCGAAGACTTGAAGTTCAAACCTGAAAATTTGGATGTGGTTTTGCCGGCGATGGTTGGCGTGACACAAGAGGGTACATCCGCACGCGCTTTTGCTGGTGCGGGGTACCTGAGCGGAGGTAAAACGGGCACAGCGCAAGCCGTCAGCTGGGGAAAAAATGAAAAGTACAGTGCTTCGCGGGTAGAAGAGCGCCAGCGCGACCATGCGCTCTACATCGCATTTGCGCCAGCGGAAGACCCCAAAATTGCAGTCGCGGCGATCGTAGAAAACGCTGGATTTGGTTCTGCTTCTGCTGCGCCGATTGTTCGCCGGGTATTTGACTATTGGCTACTACAACAGTACCCCAATGAGGCAGATCTCGCCGCCGTTCGCATTGGTCAAGCAACAGCGCCTATTGGTAAACCGCGCAAAGTGGCTGAAGTCCCTTGGCCTTTGAACCCTAGCCCCACATCCATACTCACCCCAGCAGTGGACAACCTTCAGTAGGCAATTGTTTTACCGAAGAAAAGCATCCCACCCCGTTTTGAGGATGAGTGCGCTGACCACGAATAAAAATACGCTGCGTACAAAACCGGCGCCATGCTTGATAGCCAAGTGGCTTCCCGCCAAGCTGCCAACGATATTGGCAACAGCCATAGCAATAACGAAGTGCCACCAAACGTGTCCTTTGAGCGCAAAGAGAACTAACGCTGCGAAGTTGCTCGCCGTGTTGAGTAGTTTGGCGCTGGCCGATGCATGTAAAAAATCGTAGCCAGCGATCCGTACCAGCAAAAAAACCAAAAAGCTGCCCGTTCCAGGTCCGAAAAATCCGTCATAAAAACCAATACACGTGCCAATCAAGCAGACCACTATCATTTCGAGTCGACCCGAAAAACGCGGTGCATGGTCGCGCCCTAGCTCTTTTTTAACCAAGGTGTAAGCCAGAACCAAAGCGAGCAAGAACGGTAATGTTTTGCGCAAGTAGTCAGGCGAGACCATAGTTACCAACCAAGCCCCAGCAAAGGAGGCGACTAAGGCGCAAACCGTCGCCGGCAGCAAGGCGTGCCAAGGCATGGAAACTTTGCGGCTGTACTGTAGTGTTGCCATTGCCGTGCCCCACACAGAGGCTCCCTTATTGGTCCCCAACAGAGTCGCAGGTGGTGCAGTCGGAAACGCGGCAAAGAGTGCGGGCATCAATATGAGACCGCCGCCGCCAACGATGGAATCTACAAAGCCAGCGAGCATGGAGGCAAGCGTTACAAAGAGTAGTTCCATGGAGATGGTTGTTTTGTCAAAAAGTTTTGAAGCGCTGGCGGCGTGACTCAAGTCAAGTGTGGGGCATAAAAAAAGCACCGGCTAGCCAGTGCTTTTTCACCTTTTTTATCAAGGTGTGTTCCATTGTATTTCAATGGTTTTTATAAGTCTCCTCGGCTTTCGATTTTGGTTCGAGCGAGCTCTTCTTTTTATTTGCAGTTGCCACTACGTTAGTTCCGAACGAACTGTAACGCGCATGAGGGATAAAAAGTCTAAGGATTTACCCTTCCCCTTTGCCCGCTGAATTCAGGTCAGCCGATCGCATCTTCGGCAATCCATTGGGCCGCTTTTTCTGCAATCATGAGCGTTGGAGAGTTGGTATTGCCGCTGGTAATCAAAGGCATGACGCCAGCATCAACCACCCGTAAACCCGTGACGCCGTGTACTTTGAGTCGCGCGTCTACGACGGCTTGGGGGTTGTCGGCGCGGCCCATTTGGGTTGTTCCTACCGGATGAAAAATAGTACTGGCAATGTCGCCTGCCAATTTAGCCAGATCTTCATCGCTTTGGTATTGCACGCCGGGTTTGTATTCCTCTGGGGCAAAGGGCTTCAAGGCGTCTTGGGCCAAGATGCGGCGAGTCACGCGCAAAGAATCCGCTGCAACCTTTCGATCTTCTTCTGTGCTTAAGTAGTTTGGTGCAATCGCGGGCGCATCTTCAAAATGATTGGTCTTGATGTGAACCGTGCCCCGGCTGGTGGGGTTGAGGTTGCACACACTGGCGGTAATAGCGTTAAAACTATGTAACGGAGAACCGAAGGCATCCAGACTCAAGGGTTGAACGTGGTATTGCAAATTCGGGTGGGCACGGCTTGGGTCGCTTCGCGTAAATGCGCCGAGTTGGCTTGGCGACATACTCATCGGGCCGGTGCGCTTGAAGGCGTATTCCAAGCCGATACGCGCTTTACCCCACAAGCTGCTGGCCATGGTGTTGAGGGTGGGTGTATTTTTGACTTTGAAAACTGTGCGAATTTGCAAGTGGTCTTGCAAGTTATTGCCCACGCCCTGCATATCTTTGACAACGCTGATCCCTTTGCTTTGAAGGAGTTGCGCTGGTCCTAATCCGGAGAGCTGAAGCAATTGCGGGGAAGCAATGCTTCCAGCGCTTAATATCACTTCACTCTTGGCGTGGACCGTCACCATCTCTTGCCCATTCCAAATATCAACGCCGGTACAACGCAGTGGCGCCTTGCCGTCCTTTGCTTCTTCAATTAGCAATTTGGAGGCTTGTGCGCCAGTCCATAATTCAAAATTGGGGCGGGCATAACAGGTGGGCCGTAAAAAAGCTTTGGCAGTATTCCATCGCCAGCCATTTTTTTGGTTGACATCAAAGTAAGCCACACCGTTGTTATCTCCAGTATTGAAATCAGGTGTCGCGGGAATGCCCGCTTGGATGGCGGCTTGAGAAAATGCTTCGAGCACATCCCAGCGCACGCGTTGCTTCTCAATGCGCCATTCGCCCCCGGCATTGCGGTGGCGTAAAACTTGGCGGTAGGGTGTCGCGCTGTCTTGCATCAGTTCAGGCGCTATCCCACGGGCACCATGCATCGCATTGGCACCTTGGTAATGGTCTTCGTGAAGCTTGAAGTAGGGCAGGCTTTGTTTCCAAGTCCAACTGTCGTCACCTAGTAACTGGGCCCATTGGTCATAGTCTCTGGCTTGGCCGCGCATATAAATCATGCCGTTGATACTGCTACAACCACCTAAAGTTTTGCCGCGCGGATAGCGCAGACTGCGTCCATTAAGACCTGCATCAGGCTCGGTGTTAAACATCCAATCGGTACGGGGGTTGCCAATGCAATATAGGTATCCGACCGGGATATGGATCCAGTGGTAGTCGTCTCTGCGTCCGGCTTCAATCAAGAGAACCCGTTTTGATGCGTCTGCACTCAAGCGATTGGCCAATAAACAACCGGCCGTTCCAGCACCGATGATGACGTAGTCAAATGTGGTGTCGCTCATACTTTTACTTTCCTGTCCATACGGGTTTGCGCTTTTCTTGAAAGGCCTTTTGCCCTTCTTTGGCATCTTCGGTCAAAGTGAAAAGTGCGATCTGACTCTCGGTGAACGCCATCGATTCTTCAAACGCCATTGTCTCCACATGCTTCATGGTGTAAAGCCCTCGGCGCACAGCAGCAGGCGACTTGTCAAGCAGTCGATCGATCAGCCATTGCAGCTTGGCGTCCACATCCGCATCCACATAGTTCACTAAGCCGTAGCTAAGCGCTTGTGCACTACTGATCGGTTCGCCTGTGATGCACATTTCTACCAAAGTGCGCCTTGGAATCAGATGTTGCAAAACACTCAATACTTGAGCGGGGAAAACGCCAACCTTGACTTCAGGTAAACCAAAGATGGCATGGCTGCTGGCAACTGCCATGTCACACATAGAGAGCAAACCCATGCCGCCTGCCATGCATGCGCCATTGACCCGGGCAATCAGCGGAACGCAACTGGCCTTGGCAGCACGTAGCAATTGGGCGAGGTGGCCGTGAGGCTCGGAGTAGTCGGTAGTAAAGGCGTTGGCAGTTTGTAAATCTGCGCCAGCACAAAAGGCTTTCTCACCCGCGCCGGTGATCACAATGGCGCGAATGGAGCGTTCGGATTGGGCCGCATCAATGGCTTGGGTCATTCCGTGCAAAACTGCATGGCTCATTGCGTTGCGACGTTCTTCGCGGGTGATGGTGAGCCACAGCACTTCGCCTTGCAAGGCGATTTTGAGTTCAGAGCTTGATGTGAAAGCAGGGTGGGCAGACATGAAAAAAGTTCTCCAAAAATAGTCGGTTGAATGCGCGACGTTAGTGGCCCAAGACGGGAAAGAGTTTGGTAAGTCCGTCGGACATGACTTCCACTGCAAGCGCTGCCAAGATCAATCCCATCAGACGGGTCATGACGTTGATCCCTGTTTTACCTAAAGCGCGGGCAATGGGTTGCGCCATCGAAAAACAAATCGCCGTCGCAAGAGCTACGACAACGCCGTACCCTACCAAGGTGCCGAGTTGGAGTACGGTTTTAGCTTTTTCGGCGTAAATCACCACGGTGGACATGGTGGCTGGCCCCGTGAGCAAAGGGATGGTCAGTGGTACGACTGCAATACTTGCGCCCATGGCGGCTTTTTCTGCGCCATCTTCGAGTTCATGGGTGGTGGTTTTTGCCTCAGCGGGTTGGGCGTTGAGCATATTCATGGCGCTAATCAGAAGCAGCATGCCGCCTCCAACTTGAAAGCTTGCCAGCGAAATACCGAAGAATTCCAAAATATGAAGGCCTAGCAATGCGCTGACCGCAATCACGACAAAGGTACTGATCGATGAGATGCGAACAGTATTGCGTCGCTGCTCTTCAGTGCAGTGCTGCGTATAGTGAATAAAAAAAGGAATGATGGCCAGCGGATTGACGATCGCTAGCAAAGTCACCAGCGGTTTAAGGTCCATATATTTCCAGTGCGTTGCTCTTACCGTTGCCGATAGTCAACTTATTTTTGAAGCGCGCGGGCTGCGTCAAGTGCAAAGTAAGTTAGAACTCCATCAGCCCCTGCTCGCTTGAATGCCATCAGGCTTTCCATCATGACCGCGTCGTGATCCAGCCAGCCGTTTTGCGCGGCGGCTTTAAGCATAGCGTACTCGCCCGAGACTTGGTAGGCAAAGGTGGGGACTTTGAACTCGTCTTTGACACGGCGCACGATGTCTAAATAAGGCATGCCGGGTTTGACCATGACCATGTCTGCGCCTTCGGCCAAATCCATCGCCACTTCGCGTAAAGCCTCGTCTGAATTTGCAGGATCCATTTGATAGACCTTTTTGTTGCTCTTGCCTAAATTACTGGCTGAGCCGACGGCATCTCGAAAAGGGCCGTAAAACGCGCTGGCGTATTTAGCGCTGTAGGCCATGATGCGTGTGTGGACTAAGTTTTCGGCTTCCAGCGCTTGGCGAATAGCCCCGATGCGCCCGTCCATCATGTCGCTCGGTGCAACGATATCTACACCAGCGCGGGCCTGGGTGAGTGCTTGTTGCACCAACACGGCGGTGGTCTCATCGTTCAAGATGTAGCCTGCGTTGTCGGGGTTGGTATCGGGCAGGCCGTCTTGGCCGTGGTTGGTAAAGGGATCAAGCGCGACATCCGTCATGATGCCTAAATCAGGAAACTCTTTCTTTAAGGCTTGGACAACCCGCGGGATCAGTCCATCGGGGTTGAGCGCTTCTTCGCCGCCGTAGGTTTTGAGTGATTGGTCAATCACAGGAAAAAGCGCCATCACTGGGATTTCTAGTTTGGCGCACGCTTCGGCAACGGGAAGCAGCAGATCTAAACTCAAACGCATCACGCCAGGCATTGAGGCGATAGGTACCCGTTGATTTTTGCCCTCCACCACAAAGACCGGATAAATCAGGTCATGCGCAGTCAACGTGTTTTCGCGCACCAAGTTGCGGGTGAAGGTGTCACGGCGTAAACGGCGTGGTCGGCCAAGGGGAAATGGTGCGGGGGAGATCATAGGAAAATTGTGCCTGATTATCTGCTGATGAAAAAACTGAATTTTCTACTGATTTCTATAAATTAACTGTATTTGACAGTTTTGTTAAAACCACTGCTATAATTTTCACGGGCACTCTGGTGCCTCCCGCTTTTCCTCCCTGAGCGGGGCCTTGACGTGTGACAGCTAATAGGCTTATCACCCCAGCTCTATGCTGGGGTTTTTTTTGGCCTTTTTGCCACGGCTACACTTCGCCCATGCTCTGGATCAAAGCCTTTCACATCATTTTCGTCGCAAGCTGGTTTGCGGGATTGTTCTACTTGCCAAGAATTTTTGTGAACTTGGCGATGGTGGAGCCGCACTCACATGACGAGCGCGCGCGTTTGCTACTGATGGCGCGTAAGCTTTTGCGTTTTACGACCTTGCTTTCGCTGCCTGCGGTGGGTCTTGGATTGTGGTTGTGGTGGGTTTACGGTATCGGGCAAGGGCCGGGTATCGGTTGGATGGATGTCAAATTCCTGTTGGTAATTCTTGTGATTGGCTACCACCACAGCTGCTCGGTGATCTTGCGAAAATTTGAGTCTCAATCCATGCACCGCAGCCATGTTTGGTTTAGATGGTTCAACGAGGTTCCGGTTCTGATGCTGACCGCAGTCGTTGTACTGGTGGTGGTTAAACCTTTTTAAGTCCGGGCCGCCATGCGTAAATCTGCAGCTTGGCCTCTGTTTTGGATGTATGCCGGCTTGGTCATTTACGCAAGCCTTTACCCCTTTGTCCATTGGCGCGACCAAGGCATTTCCACCTGGTCTTTTTTAACCGCCTCTTTGCCGAGGTATTGGTCGGGTTTTGACGTTGCCATTAACGTGATCGGCTATGCGCCTTTGGGTGCATTGCTTGCTGTGGCGGTCTTGCGCAACCCACGTAATAAATATCCGATCTTGATCCCTGTATTGATATCGACTTTGTTGTCCTTGCTGATGGAGGGTTTGCAAAGTTACTTGCCCCAGCGGGTGGCATCTAAAGAAGATTGGATTTTGAATACGGTGGGTGCCGCACTTGGTGCGTTGGCGGCGGTTGCTTTAGAACGATTAGGTTATTTGGCGCGTTGGGATCATGTTCGCAGCCGCTGGCTGGTTGACTACGGCAGGGGGTATTTGGTGTTGTTGGCTACATGGCCCTTGGCTTTGTTGTTTCCTGCATCGATTCCTTTTGGGGTGGGTCAAGTGCTTGCGCGTTCCATCTTGGCCATTGAAGAAATGGTTGAGGAGATCGGTGGACCCGATGCCACCACGATTTGGCTGTCTTGGCTTCCTGCGCCCAAAGCAGTGGGGCATGCGCTGTCGCCAAGTGGGGTGTATCTGTGCGTGCTTCTGGGCTTACTGATCCCTTGCTTTTTAGCCTTTTGCGTAGTCAAAAACCCTTTGCACCGAGCCATTGCCGCCCTGGGTTTGGTTCTGCTTGGCGTTTGCACTACCGGGTTTTCTTCGGCTCTGAGCTGGGGGCCTGCGCACGCATGGGCTTGGTTGGATGTGCCTGTGCGCAGCGCTGTCGTGACGGCGGTGCTTTTGGCATTGGCGCTGGCCTGGCTGCCCGTGAGAGCCAGCGCAGCCTTGGTTTTGCTAGCTTTGGGGGTGGACTTGAGCATACTCAATCAAGCACCAGAGAGCCCGTACTTTTCTCAAACTCTGCAGGCCTGGGAGCAGGGGCGCTTTATTCGTTTTAATGGCCTGGCCCAATGGCTGGGATGGATTTGGCCCTATGCTGCCGCTTTGGTCGTGCTGACCCAGTTTGGGCGGCGCACAGATCGTTAAAGACAAACTTATGACTGACAACTTCTCTGAATTGCCTTTGCCTGAAAAATTGTATTTTGAGCGCCACATTTTTTTCTGTCTCAATGAAAGAAAAAATGGGGAAAACTGCTGCGCGCAACACCAAGCAAGAAAGGCATTTGACCATTGCAAACAAAAAATCCGTGATGCCAATCTTTCCGGTCAAGGACAGGTCCGCGTCAACCAAGCGGGCTGCTTAGGCCGGTGCGACGAAGGACCGGTTGCAGTGGTTTACCCAGAGGGTACTTGGTACAACTTTGTCGATGAAACAGACATTGATGAAATTGTGGAGTCACACCTCAAAGCAGGCAATCCAGTAGAGCGATTGCGTTTAAAAGTTTAACGGCGATACATGAATCCTCGTACGCTTAAGCAAACCTTGCAGGGCCAGGCGGGCCTATTGGAAATGCTGGTTGATGAGCCAGAACTTTCAGAGGGTGAAAAATGCAAGGGTGTGGCGGTGATTGCCCACCCGCATCCTTTGTACGGCGGCACGATGGATAACAAAGTCGTGCAAACCTTGGCGCGTGCTTTTGTTTTGGCAAAGTGGCGCGCAGTTCGTTTTAATTTTCGTGGTGTCGGCCAAAGCCAAGGCGCCTATGACGAAGGACGTGGAGAACTGCAAGACTTGTTAGATGTCGTTGCGGGTATGGCCCCTCAGGCTAGTCACGAAGGGGGCTTGGCTTTGGCGGGATTTTCATTTGGATCTTTTGTAACCAGCCACGCCGCGCAAGCGCTATTTCCAACCCGTTCTATTGATAAATTGGTGTTAGTGGGTACGGCGGCAAGTCGGTTTGAAGTGGCCCCGATTGATGCCGCTTTGCATGAACGTACCTTGGTGTTGCATGGCGAAGAAGACGATACGGTTCCCTTGGCTAATGTGATGGCGTGGGCACGACCCCAAACACTGCCTGTCACCGTGATTCCTGGAGGAGGCCACTTCTTTCATGGACAATTGCCGCTTTTGCGAGGTTTGGTATTGCGACACCTTCTATCGCCCTGATCCCTTAACGCCTCAAAAGAGGCCTGTGCGTTACTTGTTAATTGTTATGAAACTACCCTTGTCTATTGTGTTGGCCTTTTGGTGCGGTTTAGCGGCTTCCCAAATCCCGCAAGCACCAGAAATTGCAGCCCGCTCCTATTTGCTCGTTGACGTCACAGCCAATCAAGTGTTGGCTGCAAAAGACGTGGATACCCCCATGGAGCCAGCCTCCTTGACCAAGTTGATGTCTGCGTATTTGGTGTTTGATGCGCTGCGGGTTAAAAAAATTGACCTCAAGCAGACCTTTCCTGTCAGTGAGCACGCTTGGAAGATGCCAGGTTCAAGGATGTTTATCGACCCCAAAATGCAAGTGCCCGTAGAGGACTTGATCAAGGGAATGATTGTTCAGTCTGGCAACGATGCCACGATGGCCTTGGCCGAGGGCGTTGGCGGAACAGCGGCGCACTTTGTCCAAATGATGAACGACCAGGCCAAGGCGCTGGGGATGAAATCAACAGCTTACAAAAACCCCGAAGGACTCACCGAGCCTGGGCACATCACAACAGCGCGCGACTTAAGCATTTTGGCGATGCGTTTAATGACGGATTTTCCCGAGTACGTCGGGTTTTACGCCATCAAAAAATACCGCTACCCAGGAACGCCAGCCGCTAACGACACCAATCGCAACTTATTGCTTCAGCGCGACCCCACGGTAGACGGCCTGAAGACGGGCTATACCGATGCTGCCGGTTATTGCATGGTTGCGACTGCCAAGCGTGATTACGCTACTTTAGGCCCGGTAGGCACGCCACAAAGTGGGCGCAGACTGTTATCCATTGTGATGGGAACTTCCAGCGAAAACGCCCGAGCTAACGAGTCCCAAAAACTTTTAAATTGGGGTTTTGTGGCCTTTGAGCCAGTGAAATTATTCGACTCAGACCAGTCTTTGCTTAACCAAAAGGTGTGGAAAGGCAGCTCCGGAACGATCAAAGTGGGCCGACCCAATGCCATCGTTGTTGCTGTGGCCCAGGGAAGTGCTGGCAAGTTGACGACCGAGATTGTCCGCCGCGAACCCTTGCTTGCACCTGTTGCAAAAGGCCAACAAGTGGCACTCTTGAGAGTGAAGTCTGCCGGGGTGCAAGTGGTCGAGGTGCCTTTGTTGGCGCTTGAAGAAGTATCCCAAGCCGGCATTTTTGGTCGGGCATGGGACGCCATTCGGCTGTGGATTCGCTAGAATTTTTTGCTTTCACTCTCTCAATCTGCTATATTAGAAGGCTTTTCGGAAATTCCGAAGGGATTCACGTTTTCGAAGTTTTTTGAAATTTAGTTACCAAACGTTTAGGGACGTTTATATTTAGGAGGCATAAGTGCCAACCATCAACCAGCTAGTGCGTCAGGGGCGCGAGGTCGAAACGATCAAATCAAAGAGTCCTGCGATGCAGAACTCTCCCCAGCGTCGTGGCGTGTGCACCCGTGTGTACACCACGACCCCAAAGAAGCCCAATTCCGCTTTGCGTAAAGTTGCCAAAGTGCGCTTGACCAACGGTTTTGAGGTGATTTCCTACATCGGCGGTGAAGGCCACAACTTGCAAGAACACAGCGTAGTGCTGGTTCGCGGCGGTCGTGTTAAAGACTTGCCCGGTGTGCGTTACCACATTGTGCGTGGATCGCTGGACTTGCAAGGCGTGAAAGACCGCAAGCAGTCGCGCTCTAAATACGGTGCGAAAAAGCCAAAGGCTAAATAAGCCGAGGTTTTTAAAGATTAATTGGTGCTGATTTGCCGCGTGGCGCGGTGATTCGGCGTAGTGACCCAAAAAGACAATCCTGTCTCGGTGGTCGAGTAAGTGGAGGTCAATATGACCTTCGCGGCATCGTAAAAGATGCCAACTGAAGCAAAGAGGTGAAAAAATGCCACGTCGTCGCGAAGTCCCTAAACGTGAAATTCTGCCGGATCCCAAGTTCGGCAATGTAGAGCTGTCCAAATTCATGAACGTGATCATGGAAGGCGGCAAAAAAGCGGTCGCTGAGCGCATCATTTATGGTGCCCTCGAGCAGATCGAGAAAAAGCATCCTGGTAAAGATCCTCTTGAGGCGTTTACCGTTGCTATTAACAACGTCAAGCCCATGGTTGAGGTGAAGTCTCGCCGTGTGGGCGGCGCAAACTACCAAGTTCCAGTCGAAGTTCGCCCTGTGCGTCGCTTGGCTTTGAGCATGCGTTGGATCAAAGAAGCTGCGCGTAAGCGTGGTGAAAAATCCATGGCTTTGCGCTTGGCCAATGAATTGTTAGAGGCCACAGAAGGCCGTGGCGGTGCTATGAAAAAGCGTGATGAAGTTCACCGCATGGCTGAAGCTAACAAAGCGTTCTCGCACTTCCGTTTCTAAGAACCGGAGCTATCGCAGCCCTTGCCAGGGCTCATATTCCCGGACTGTGCCTTGGGTGCGGTTGCGGGAATTGTGCTTGGTGAGAGTGCTGCAGGCTGTGCAACATTGTGTAGCGCAGCGTTATGAAGATTTAGATCAACGAAGGATTCCACATGGCTCGCCATACCCCTATTGAGCGCTACCGCAACATTGGTATTTCTGCGCATATCGACGCTGGTAAAACCACAACGACTGAGCGCGTTTTGTTTTACACCGGCGTGAACCACAAAATCGGTGAAGTCCATGATGGCGCGGCCACTATGGATTGGATGGAGCAAGAGCAAGAGCGCGGCATCACGATTACGTCTGCTGCAACGACTTGCTTTTGGAAGGGTATGGACAAGTCCTTGCCTGAGCACCGTATCAACATCATTGACACCCCCGGACACGTCGACTTCACCATTGAAGTGGAGCGCTCTATGCGCGTGCTCGATGGCGCTTGCATGGTTTACTGTGCAGTCGGCGGCGTACAACCTCAGTCAGAGACTGTTTGGCGTCAAGCTAACAAGTACAAAGTGCCACGTTTGGCGTTTGTCAACAAGATGGACCGCACTGGCGCGAACTTCTTCAAAGTCGTAGACCAGATGAAGCTGCGTTTGAAAGCGAACCCAGTGCCTATGGTGATCCCAATCGGTGCTGAGGAAAACTTCACCGGCGTGGTTGACTTGATCAAAATGAAGGCCATCATTTGGGACGAAGCGTCTCAAGGCATGCTCTTCGAATACCACGACATCCCAGCTGAATTGGTGTCGCTCGCAAAAGAGTGGCGCGAAAAAATGGTGGAAGCTGCAGCCGAAGCCTCTGAAGAGTTCATGAACAAATACCTTGAAGAAGGTGATTTGACTGAAGACGAAATCAAACTCGGAATTCGTACTCGCACCATTGCAAGTGAAATCCAGCCGATGTACTGCGGCTCTGCGTTCAAGAACAAAGGTGTTCAGCGAATGCTTGATGCCGTGATTGAATTCATGCCTTCCCCAGTGGACATCCCACCGGTCAATGGTATGGACGAAGACGAAGCCCCCGTGGTTCGCCAGGCGTCTGACACTGAGAAATTCTCTGCCTTGGCGTTTAAATTGATGACCGATCCTTTTGTGGGTCAGTTGACGTTTGTGCGCGTGTACTCCGGCGTCTTGCAAAAAGGCGACACGGTTTACAACCCGATTCGTGGCAAAAAAGAACGTATCGGACGTATTGTTCAAATGCACGCCAACAAGCGTGAAGAGGTCAGCGAAATTGTGGCTGGCGACATCGCCGCTTGTATCGGTTTGAAGGACGTTACTACTGGTGAAACCCTGTGCGATCCATCGGCCATCGTGATGCTTGAGCGCATGATTTTCCCTGAGCCTGTGATTACCCAGGCCGTTGAGCCAAAAACCAAAGCAGACCAAGAAAAAATGGGCATTGCTTTGCAGCGTTTGGCCCAAGAAGATCCTTCTTTCCGCGTTAAAACGGATGAAGAATCAGGTCAGACTCTAATTGCTGGTATGGGCGAGTTGCATTTGGAAATTATTGTCGACCGCATGAAGCGTGAGTTTGGTGTGGAAGCCAACGTCGGCAAGCCTCAAGTGGCGTACCGCGAAACCATTCGCAAAACCATTGAAGACGCAGAAGGTAAATTCGTGCGTCAGTCCGGTGGTAAGGGCCAGTACGGTCACGTGGTTTTGAAGATCGAACCCAACGAAGCCGGCAAAGGCATTGAGTTTGTTGACGCGATCAAAGGCGGTGTGGTTCCTCGTGAATACATCCCTGCGGTTGAAAAAGGAATTCATGAAGCGGTAACGCAAGGCGTTTTGGCCGGATACCCAGTGGTTGACGTGAAAGTCACACTCCACTTCGGTTCTTACCATGACGTTGACTCCAACGAATTGGCGTTCAAAATGGCGGCGATTTTTGGTTTCAAAGAAGGCTGCCGCAAAGCGGGCCCCGTTATTCTTGAGCCAATGATGGCTGTTGAAGTTGAAACACCAGAAGACTACGCTGGTAACGTGATGGGCGATTTGTCATCACGCCGCGGTATGGTCCAAGGTATGGAAGACATGGTTGGTGGCGGCAAGGCAATTAAGGCGGAAGTTCCTCTGTCGGAAATGTTTGGCTACTCCACCACTCTGCGTTCTATGTCACAAGGTCGTGCGTCTTACACGATGGAATTCAAGCACTACACGGAAGCTCCGCGTAATGTGTCTGAAGCCATCATGGCATCACGCGCTAAGTAATTTCAGTTGTCTGCGACGGTATGCCGCCTCGTGCCCGTGCGAGGTGAATAAGCAATACCGTGCAGACGTTAAATCACACACGGGAACTAGCTCTTTTGGAGAAAATTTATGGGAAAAGAAAAATTCACACGAACCAAGCCCCACGTTAACGTAGGCACGATTG
>JBAXOC010000006.1:0-18636 GCA_037133455.1 Comamonadaceae bacterium
CTCTTAGAAGAGCATATCGGTTTGCACCTTCTGATCTATGACTTAGACGATATTCGAGGCGCGCTTCAACCTGACGCACGAGGACGCCGACCCCGAGGCGATGCGACGGCCTTGCGTGCCGTCATTGGTAATGATTCTTGATGTTTTGGAACCTACCGCAATGAATACCCCAGCCCCCTTAAAAAATTCCGATCATCCCAAAAGCCGGCGTGCGCTTGTGCTTTCTATTGCGGGACTGGCGGCTGGTGTGGGTGCGGGTTTGTCGTGGTGGGCTCAGCAAGAGTCGGTGTCAACGCCAGGCATAGCGCCTTTGGAAGGTTTTTGGGGTTTGGAATGGGAGACCCCCGAAGGCAAAAAACTTCAAATGCGATCGTTTCAAGGAAATCCGATTTTGATTAACTTTTGGGCGACATGGTGTCCCCCATGCGTTGAGGAACTTCCTTTATTAGACGCCTTCTATCGTGAAAACAAGTCTAAAGGTTGGCAAGTTCTAGGATTGGCAGTAGATAAGGCCGCGGCAGTTCGAGGTTTTCTTGAAAAAATGCCCTTGGGCTTTCCGATCGCAATGGCGAGTTTGGGGGGTGTGGACTTAGGGCGTAATTTGGGCAATCTGACTGGGGGCTTGCCCTTTTCAGTTGTCATTGCAAAAAATGGAGCGATTGCACAGCGAAAGATGGGGCGGCTTGGGGTTGCCGATCTCGAAGCCTGGCGTAGTTTAAAATAGCCGTCACTGCCAGGCATTCTTGGTTTGACGATAGAGCCCCGGCATGAGGCATCAGAGTCTTTAAGATGATTTAAGACTGCGTTTAGGTTAAATTTATAATAAATAACAGCAGATAGCGGTATTTAAGCAATTTTTGGGTTAAATTCACGCTTCTTGTTGATTGGCTTCTGGAGGATTCATGGATTTACGAAAACTTAAAACACTGATTGATTTGGTGTCCGATTCCAATGTTTCAGAATTGGAAATTACCGAGGCCGAAGGTAAGGTCCGTATCGTTAAGGGCGGTGGCGCCATGGTTCACAGCTATGCGCCGGCTCCCATGGCCACTATGGTGGCGGCACCATTGGCTTCTGCATCGCCTGCAAGTCCAGCAACGGCTTCAATAGAGGAGCAGCCCGCAGGGCATTCCGTCAAATCACCGATGGTGGGAACCTTCTACCGCTCCGCCTCGCCGGGTGCTAAATCGTTTGTTGAAATCGGATCTGTCGTCAAAGAGGGCGACACGATCTGCATTATCGAGGCCATGAAAATCCTCAATGAAATTGAAGCCGACAAGGCGGGTACCGTGACCCAAGTGCTTTGTGAAAACGGTCAAGCTGTTGAATACGGGCAGCCCCTGTTCGTTATTGAATAAGTGCTGATTCGTCTATGTTCAAAAAAATCCTGATCGCCAACCGCGGCGAAATCGCTCTCCGAATCCAGCGCGCTTGCCGTGAATTGGGGGTGAAGGCGGTGATGGTGTACTCCGAAGCAGACCGAGATGCCAAATACGTCCGGCTTGCCGAAGAAGCGGTTTGCATTGGCCCGGCAGCGTCCAATTTGAGCTACCTCAATATGCCTGCCATTATTTCTGCAGCGGAAGTGACCGATGCAGAGGCCATTCATCCTGGCTACGGATTTTTAAGTGAAAACGCCGATTTTGCGGAGCGGGTTGAAAAAAGTGGATTCCAGTTCATTGGTCCAACGCCCGAATCGATTCGCATCATGGGCGATAAAGTTTCAGCAAAACAAGCCATGATTCGTGCGGGCGTACCCTGCGTTCCTGGATCTGAAGGAGAGCTTCCTGATGACCCAGCCCATATCCGCCGTATCGCAAAGTCGGTAGGCTACCCCGTGATCATTAAAGCGGCAGGCGGCGGTGGCGGGCGAGGCATGCGTGTGGTGCATACCGAAGCTGCGCTGATCAATGCTGTGGCTATGACGAAAGCCGAGGCAGGCGCTGCTTTTGGAAATCCAGCGGTCTACATGGAGAAATTTCTCCAAAACCCGCGGCATATTGAAATTCAAATTTTGGCCGACAAACACAAAAACGCGGTCTATTTAGGCGAGCGCGATTGCTCGATGCAGCGGCGCCACCAAAAAATTCTAGAGGAAGCGCCAGCGCCGGGGATCAGTCGCAAACTTATTGAGCGTATCGGTGAACGGTGTGTCGCTGCGTGTAAAAAAATCAATTACCGGGGGGCCGGCACTTTCGAATTTCTATACGAAGACGGAGAATTTTATTTCATTGAAATGAACACCCGCGTGCAAGTAGAGCATCCGATCACTGAAATGGTGACTGGGATTGACATTGTCAAAACCCAAATCATGGTTGCAGCGGGTGAGAAGCTGCCGTTTACCCAAAGACAAATTACGGTACACGGCCATGCTATTGAGTGCCGTATCAATGCGGAAGATCCCTATAAATTCACTCCCTCACCCGGACGCGTAACAACTTGGCATGCACCCGGCGGTCCAGGGGTGCGGGTAGACACACACATTTACACGAATTATTTTGTCCCCCCCAATTACGACTCCATGATTGGGAAAATCATTGTTCACGGCGATACCCGCGAGCAGGCGATGGCCAGGATGCGAACGGCTTTATTAGAAACAGCGGTTGAGGGCATCCATACCAATATTCCTTTGCATCGGGAATTGATGGTGGACGCTAAATTCATGGCAGGCGGCACCAATATTCACTATTTAGAGCATTGGCTGGAACAGCATAAACGCTGATATTGTCCATGTTTGAACTGCGTTTAATGTGCCCTGAGGCACTGGTTGAGATTCTCAGTGAGAGCTTGGATGCGCTAGACGCGCTGAGCGTGAGCGTTGAGGATGCCGATGCGCAGACCGATGCGGAGCAAGCTCTTTTTGGCGAACCCGGGATGCCTGCACCTAAAGAGGGCTGGCAGCGTTCCAGGGTGATCGCGCTATTTGCTAACGAGAATCTGGCAAAAGAAGCTGAGCGCCTTTTGACGGCCCAAGATTTTTTTGAAGGTTGCCAAGTGTTAGGCACCGCCCCAGTTGCGGACCAAGACTGGGTGCGTCTCACGCAATCACAATTTGGGCCGGTCGATATCACCCCAAAATTTTGGATTGTCCCCACTTGGCACGAGCCACCGAAGGGCGCCCGCTACGTGATTCGACTCGACCCCGGTCTGGCGTTTGGGACCGGTACCCACCCTACGACCCGGATGTGTTTGCGATGGATTGCCAGTCACCCAGTCAATTGCCGCGTCCTTGATTACGGGTGTGGTTCGGGGATACTGGCCATAGGAGCGGCGAAGTTTGGTTCGTCCGAAGTGGTGGCTGTTGATATTGACATGGCCGCAGTTCAATCGGCACAACTCAATGCGCAAGCCAACGATGTGCATTTGGCTGTGGGTTTGCCCGAGATGGCAGAGGGGCTGTTTGGTGTGGTGTTTGCCAATATTTTGGCAACACCCCTCAAAGTTTTAGCACCTTTACTGTGTTCACACGTGGAACCCGGCGGGCAGTTAATTTTGGCTGGAATTCTTGAGCGGCAAACCCAAGAATTGATAGACGCCTACGCGCCCTATTGCACCTTGCAAGTCACAGATACCCAAGAAGGTTGGGTGTTGATGACAGCGCGCATGCAATAAAAAAGCCCAGCACCTTTTCAGGTGCCAGGCTTTGGGTAGCCCACCGTAGAAACGATTAAGGCTTGGCTGCGCTTGGAAAAGGCCAAGCAGCCTGCGGGTTCAGTGTAGTCTGAGCGGCAGGGGCAGCATGTGCTTTCGCAGCTTTCTTGGCAGCAGGCTTTTTCGCTGCTTTTTTAGGGGCAGCTTTCTTGGCAGCAGGCTTCTTAGCAGCAGCTTTTTTGGCCGCTGGCTTTTTCGCCGCTACTTTTTTAGCAGCTGGACGTTTAGCCGCCACTTTCTTCGCTGGTGCAGCCTTCTTAGCGGCTGATTTTTTTGCAGTTGCCATGATTTTCTCCTTGATCAATTAACAAAGAGCACTTTTTGCATGTTGGATAGCAAAAAGCGATTCATGTTGTTGGGCAAGGACCCAGCAGCATGAACTTGGTGACACAAACCGGTCAAGGCGACATTCGCCTGGCCAATTTGTGAAATTTTGAAAAGTTTTACCCAATGCATTAGTCCCAAGACAATGCCCCGCCGGATTGGTATTCAATCACACGGGTTTCGAAGAAGTTACGTTCTTTCTTCAAGTCAATCATTTCGCTCATCCAAGGGAAAGGATTCTCTTCATGGGGAAATAATGCTTCGAGGCCAATTTGTGTAGCGCGACGATTAGCGATGTAGCGTAAGTAGCCTTTGAACATCGATGCATTCATTCCCAACACGCCGCGTGGCATGGTGTCTTCTGCGTAACGGTACTCGAGTTCAACCGCTTGTTCAAACAAGTCTTTAATTTCAGCTTTGAATTCTGCAGTCCAGAGGTGCGGATTCTCAAGTTTGAGTTGGTTGATCAAATCAATACCAAAATTACAGTGCATCGATTCGTCACGCAAGATGTACTGGTACTGTTCTGCCGCTCCGGTCATTTTGTTTTGGCGTCCCAAAGCAAGAATTTGCGTAAAGCCCACGTAAAAGAACAGACCTTCCATGAGACACGCAAAAACAATCAAAGACTTCAAAAGCGTTTGATCAGTTTCTGGGGTCCCCGTATGAAAGTGGGGATCCATGATGGCTGAAATAAAGGGAATGAGAAACTCGTCTTTATCGCGAATCGATTTCACTTCGTTGTACGCACTGAAGATCTCGGCCTCATCCAAGCCGAGAGATTCCACAATGTACTGGTACGCGTGAGTGTGAATGGCTTCTTCAAAGGCTTGGCGCAATAAAAATTGCCGGCACTCTGGTGCAGTGATGTGACGGTAGGTACCTAGGACGATGTTGTTGGCAGCCAGCGAATCAGCGGTCACAAAGAAGCCAAGATTGCGTTTGACAATCCGACGCTCGTCTTCAGTCAACCCATTCGGGTCTTTCCACAAAGCGATGTCGCGCGTCATGTTTACTTCCTGCGGCATCCAATGGTTGGCACACGTTGCAAGGTATTTTTCCCACGCCCATTTGTATTTGAATGGGACGAGTTGGTTCACATCGGTTTTGCCATTGATGATGCGCTTGTCTGAAGCACGGACCCGGCGATGGGGTGTCTCAGTTGGTTTTTCTACTTCAGGTTGATCCGCGACAGCACCCGAGGATTGGGTGGCAAGGGGCAGCGTATTTTTTAGAGAATGAAATACCTCTGCGCTGCGTGGCGCAAAATTTGTCGGAGAGGCAGGCTTAATTTCTTCGTCCCAAGTCAGCATATGTTTTCCAATAGTTAGATTATGCGATCAGCGCATGAAATTGCAAAGCAATCATGCACTTCTTACTTCAATTGTGTTGCGTGTATGCACTATTTTGAAATCAAAATCAGTTTGGTAATTACTGACATGACTCACACGTTGGGTCATCAACACCACAAAATTTAATATCAGTAGCGGCATTTCCGCTGAGCTCTATCTGTTGTTGTGCAGCTGCCGCCGCAGCTTCAAGCAGCGAAGGGGCGCTGGCAGATGCGGCTGTGGCCGTGCTCGATGCGACAGAGTTCATGCGACCAGAACTGATGGTGGATTTCTCTGCATGGGTTGCTGACATCGTACGCAAGTAGTAAGTCGTTTTGAGACCCCGTATCCACGCCAATTTGTAGGTGTCGTCTAGTTTTTTGCCAGATGCGCCAGCCATATAAATATTGAGCGACTGCGCTTGGTCGATCCATTTTTGACGGCGGGCCGCAGCTTCGACCAACCAACGCGTTTCAACTTCAAATGCTGTCGCATAAAGTTGTTTGATTTCGTTGGGGACGCGGTCCATGGGGCTGAGTGACCCGTCAAAATGCTTCAAGTCCATCACCATGACGTCGTCCCACAAGCCAATACGCTTGAGATCACGCACGAGATAGCTGTTGATGACGGTAAATTCACCGGAGAGGTTGGACTTAACCGACAAGTTGCCAAAGCACGGTTCAATGGACGCATCGACGCCAATGATGTTGGAGATGGTTGCTGTGGGCGCGATTGCCACGCAGTTGGAGTTGCGCATTCCATCCTTAGCAATCTTTTTACGCAAGGCATCCCAGTCCATGGTCGATGAGCGATCGACTTCGACGTAGCCGCCACGCGCTTTGGTCAGCAAGTCCAGCGTGTCAAAAGGCAAGATGCCTTGATCCCACAGCGAGCCCTTAAAGCTCGAGTAAGTACCACGTTCACGTGCGAGTTCGGTAGAAGCCCAGTAAGCGTAATAGCTGATGGCTTCCATAGACGTATCTGCAAAGTTGACAGCTGCATCGCTGGCGTAAGGAATCCGCAATTCGTACAAGCTGTCTTGGAAAGCCATGATGCCCATGCCGACCGGGCGGTGGCGCATATTGGAGTCACGTGCTTTTTTGACTGCGTAGTAATTGATGTCAATGACGTTGTCGAGCATACGCATTGCTGTAGTGATGGTGCGTTTGAGTTTGTCGTGGTCGAGCGCGCCATTCTTCAAATGCTGTAATAAATTGACAGAGCCGAGATTGCAGACGGCTGTTTCGGTGTCTGAGGTATTGAGCGTAATCTCAGTGCACAAATTCGAGGAGTGAACCACGCCAGCGTGCTGTTGTGGTGAGCGAACGTTACAGGCATCTTTGAAAGTGATCCACGGGTGACCGGTTTCAAAAAGCATGGTCAACATCTTGCGCCACAAATCAGCCGCTTCCAAAGTGCGCGAAGGCTTGATCTCGCCGCGGGCGGCTTGCTCTTCGTATGCGACATAGGCTTTCTCAAAATCCGCCCCAAACTTGTCATGCAAGTCAGGCACATTCGATGGAGAGAACAAAGTCCACTGTCCTTTTTCCATCACGCGGCGCATAAACAAATCAGGAATCCAGTTGGCGGTATTCATGTCATGGGTCCGACGGCGATCGTCCCCCGTGTTTTTGCGTAACTCGAGAAATTCCTCAATATCCAGGTGCCAAGTTTCCAAGTAAGTGCAGACAGCCCCTTTGCGCTTTCCGCCTTGGTTAACCGCGACGGCCGTATCGTTAACGACCTTCAAGAAAGGAACCACGCCTTGTGATTCGCCGTTGGTCCCCTTGATACGAGAACCGAGTGCGCGCACACGTGTCCAGTCGTTGCCTAGGCCGCCTGCATATTTAGAGAGCAGAGCGTTTTCTTTGATCGACTCGTAAATTCCATCCAGATCATCAGGCACTGTTGTCAGGTAACAAGACGACAACTGAGAGCGCAAGGTCCCACTGTTAAATAAAGTGGGTGTGCTTGACATGAAGTCAAACGATGAAAGCACTTCATAGAACTCAATGGCTCTGGCTTCGCGGTCGGTTTCGTTCAATGACAATCCCATTGCGACGCGCATGAAAAAGGCTTGTGGGAGTTCAATCCGGACTTTGCCTTCGTGCAAGAAGTAACGGTCGTAAAGGGTTTGCAAGCCCAAATAATCAAACTGCAGATCTCTCTCCGCCTTCAATGCGCCACCCAAGCGCTTCAAGTCAAACTGCAGAAGCTTTTCATCAAGCAGCTCACAATCAACTCCTTTTTTGATAAAGCCTGGAAAATAATCCGCGTAGGCTTTTGGCATGTCGGCAGTGGCCACGTCGCGCCCAAGCACCTCGCGTGAAATAGTGTGAAACAGCAGCCGTGCTGTGGCATAGGTGTAGTCGGGGTCTTTCTCGATCAAGGTCCGGGCTGCCAAAATCGACGCCTTATAAACCTCATCCACTGGAACGCCGTCATACAGATTGCGCATCGTCTCAGAAATGATGGGATCGGCCTTCACGTCCGCACCTAAGCCAGAGCACGCCGTTTGAATGCGTTCGGTCAGGGCTTGCATGTCCAAAGCGACACGTTGACCGCGGTCGATCACGTGCAATAAAGGTGCGGCAGGCGCAACTTGAGCGACTTGCTTGGCGCGTTCTTGTGTGCGGCGCTCGCGGTAAAGCACGTAGGCACGAGCGACTTCATGGTTTCCACTGCGCATCAACCCGAGTTCCACTTGGTCTTGCACATCTTCAATGTGAAAAGTTCCGCCACTTGGACGAGAACGCACCAGTGCGCGAATCACTTGCTGTGTCAGCGAGTCCACCGTCTCACGAATGCTTGCGGATGCAGCGCCTTGGGTTCCATGAACGGCCAATGAGGCCTTCATGATGGCAATGGCAATCTTGTTGGGTTCAAAAGGAACCACCGCACCATTGCGGCGAATAATTTGGTAATTGGCTAAGGGACTGGTGGATGCCGCCTCAGAAAAAGGAATCTCTGTGGGAATCGCGATGGCGGAGGGCGTAGAAATGGGCGATACAGATTGCATGATGTCCTTTTGCTGTCAATATTTTTATGTAATGCGGAGCCACTGTGAGTCAAAAAAGACCTGCAAATGTCAATTTCGATCTCGTCAAGCACACACTATATCTAGTGTGTGGACAGTGCGCAAGCCACTACTGGTAGTGTACAGGCATGAAAAGGGACTCTCGGGGTTTTGCTTCGGATGTCGTCTAGCGAAGGACCATGAATTGCGGCTTGTCTTTTAAGACGACGTGTAGCAGAACGCCGTCATTTATTTGCGCAAAATGGTATTTTCTTTGGAATGCATTGGTATGTAACGATTTGTCGGTTTTCCGTTACTTTTTCGATACGAAAAAAAATAGGTCAAAAAATCAAATTTGTAATAAATTTATTTTTCCTGAGAGGGCAAGTAGTTCTTCAATGGGGGGTTTAAAGCCTGTCGCAAAGTGCCCCAATCAAAACCGGACCCGGGATCTATTTTTCTTCCCGCCGCTATATGCTCGTGTCCGGCAATGTGCGCAATTGGATAGCGCTCCGCGATATGGGATGTGAGGTCTGCAAGCGCAAGGTATTGCGCCACTTCAAACGTGTCGCCCTCTAAGCCTTCAAGTTCAATACCGATGGAGTCATCATTGCAGTTGTCGCGCCCCCTGTACGTTGAAACTCCAGCATGCCAAGCACGGTCATCGCAGCTCACAAACTGCCAAAGGACGCCTTGGCGCGTAATAAAAAAATGGGCCGATACTTCGATACCTCTGATGGATTGAAAGTAGGGGTGGGCATCCCAGTCGAGCTGATTGGTAAAAAGTGCCTGCACGTTAGTGCCGCCATACAAGCCCGGTGGCAGGCTTATGGAATGCACAACGATCAAATCAATGCATGCTTTGGAAGGCCGTGGGCCGAAATTGGGGGAGGGACAGGACTGAGCCAAAGCGAACCACCCTTGGCGCCACGTGTTGGTAGCCAAGGGGCCTAAATCAGTGCTCATGCCTTTGCCGATGCGCAGCGCTACAGTAAATCCCATCTTTGCCTTGAACGGCATCTTGTAATGCAAGATGCACGCCGCAGTCTGCGCACGGCACCATGTCAATTGGCGGCTTGCTGCGTCGTTGAGACGAGCTATCGGTGGATTTATTGCCCCTATGGGTGCGCCATTGCCAAATAATCAGCAGCGCCAGAAGAAACAGGAGCAAGTACTTCAAGCTAAGCGTCCAAGGACGACCTCGCGCACAAACCGAGATCCGACATAAGCTAGAAGTAAAAAAGCTGACCCGGTATACAGAAAGGTAAGCGCACGTTTGCCACGCCAGCCCAAATAGGTCCGGCCGATCAGTAATGCAGCAAATGTGAACCAAGACAAAACAGAGAACACAGTTTTATGGTCCCAGCGCCACGCTTTAGACGGGCCGTATAAGACGTCACCAAACAAGTAACCTCCCAAAAGGGTGGCGCTTAACAAAATAAAGCCAGCGGTTGCAAATCGGTAGGTGAGTCGCTCAAGCGTTAGCAAGGGCAGGCCGCTGTGGGTGTCTGCAGCCAGACGCATGCGAACTTCTGCACGTCTCATAAACCAAGCGTGAACGACGGCCACTCCAAAAAGCCCGTACGAGGCGATGCCCATCGCTAGGTGCCAAGGCAACCACACGGAAGCATCGCTGGCCATGGCCCCGCCAGGAAATAGGAGCGCCAATACAACTGCAGCGGTAGCCAAGGCGCTTAAGGCCCAGCGGGTGGGGAGTTGGGGGTAAACATAACTCTCGACGGCGTAGATCGCAGCGATTAACCAAGCTGTTACTGAAATGGCAGGGGCAAAACCGAAGCGAAGTGGCTCAGCTAACAATCCAACGGAAAGTGCCCCTGCGTGGGCCAACCAGGCAATTCCCACCCACCACCGTGCGGTGGTGCTACCAATGTGCGAGGCGCGCAGCGCGGGCCACGCATAGGCCAGAGCGGCTAAAACCGTAAAACCTAGGCTCACGGGGGATGCACTTGGTAAAATCATGCCAATAGTTTAGCCTTTTGCAACTGCCCGCGTTTGCGGGTCTTCATTCAAAGTCCAGGACCTTGGGCTTTGCACCACTGGACATTTATGGCCTCCGCCCTCACAGAAAAACTATCCCGCCTTGTCAAAGAATTGCGCGGCCAAGCGCGCATCACGGAAGACAACGTGGCAGACATGTTGCGCGAAGTCCGCATGGCGCTGCTTGAGGCCGACGTTGCCTTGCCCGTGGTCCGTGATTTTATTGCCCGCGTCAAAGAAAAAGCGCTAGGCCAAGAAGTATTAGGCTCCCTGCAGCCAGGCCAAGTGATGGTGAGCATCGTCAATCAAGAGCTAGCAGCCACCATGGGCGAAGGAGTCAGCGATATCAATTTGGCGGCGCAACCCCCTGCGGTCATTTTGATGGCGGGTTTACAAGGCGCCGGTAAAACGACCACAACGGCCAAACTGGCCAAGCACTTGATTGAAAAGCGCAAGAAAAAAGTACTCACTGTGTCCGCGGACATCTATCGGCCTGCCGCCATCGAACAATTGAAGACTGTGACTGCCCAAGCAGGAGCGCAATGGTTTGAAAGCACGCCAGACCAAAAGCCCGTGGCCATTTGCTTGGCCGCGTTGGACTACGCGAAGAAACATTTTTTTGATGTGCTTCTTGTTGATACAGCGGGCCGGTTGGCGATTGACGATGTGTTGATGGCGGAGATCAAAGACCTGCATGCCGCTCTTAAACCGGTTGAGACGCTATTTGTAGTGGATGCGATGCAAGGCCAAGATGCCATCAATACCGCCAAAGCCTTTAAAGATGCCTTGCCATTAACAGGCATTATCCTTACCAAAACCGATGGCGATTCACGCGGTGGTGCAGCTTTGTCGGTGCGCCAGATCACCGGCGCACCCATTAAATTTGCGGGTACCAGTGAAAAGTTGGATGGCTTAGAGGTTTTTGATGCCCAGCGTCATGCTGGTCGTATTTTGGGTATGGGCGATATCGTGGCCTTGGTTGAACAGGTCACGGCGGGCGTGAACGTGGAAGCGGCGCAAAAACTTGCCGCCAAAGTGAAAAGCGGCGCTGGCTTTGATCTCAATGATTTTTTAGGTCAGATTCAGCAAATGAAACAAATGGGAGGCTTGTCTAGCCTGATGGATAAATTGCCAGCGGCCATGGCGGCCAAAGCAGGTCAGGTCGATATGGATAAAGCCGAAAAAGACATTCGCCGCAAAGAAGGCATCATCCACAGCATGACGCCCTTAGAACGACGCAAGCCAGATTTAATCAAGGCCACGCGCAAACGCCGCATTGCTGCAGGTTCTGGAGTCCAAGTTCAAGAGGTCAACCGCATGCTCAAAGAGTTTGAACAAATGCAGGGCATGATGAAAAAAATGAGCGGCGGGGGAATGATGAAAATGATGAAGCGAATGGGAGGCATGAAAGGCATGCCTAAGATGCCGTTTTAAATCCCGTTCGTGAGCACTTCACCCCGCAAAGAGTAAGTCCGCGTCTCCGTAATTTTTACATCCACAAGCTGACCAACCAAGCGACTGTTGCCGGCAAAATTGACGACCCGATTGCACTCTGTCCGCCCCATCCATTCTGTTGCGTCCCGCTTGGAGGGGCCTTCCACCAAAATCCGTTGAACAGTACCTAAACGGCTGTCACTGATCCGCGTAATGCTTTCGTTGATTACGCCTTGCAAATGCTGCAGGCGGCGGAGTTTCACGTCGTGGGGTGTGGTATCGGTCAAGTTGGCGGCTGGCGTGCCCGGGCGGGGACTGAAAATAAAGCTAAAAGAATTGTCGAAGCCGACATCGTCAATAAGTCGCATCATTTTGTCGAAGTCTTCTTGCGTTTCACCAGGAAACCCAACAATGAAGTCGCTGCTCATGGACATGTCGGGGCGAATAGCGCGGAGTTTGCGCACCGTGCTTTTGTATTCCATGGCGGTGTAGCCGCGCTTCATCGCCATCAAAATACGGTCAGACCCGTGTTGCACGGGCAAATGCAAATGGCTGACTAATTTGGGGAGTTTGTCATAGGCCGCGATCAGCGCAGGCGTGAACTCATTGGGGTGGCTGGTGGTATAGCGCAAGCGTTCAATCCCAGGAATATCCGACACGTATTCCAATAGCGTGGCAAAGTCGGCGATGTCGCTGCCACGCCCTTCAAGCTCTCCCACCATTTTGGCACGGTAAGCATTGACGTTTTGCCCTAAAAGCGTTATCTCTTTCACGCCTTGATCAGCCAGTCCGGCCACCTCCACTAAGACGTCTTCAAATGGACGGCTCACCTCTTCGCCCCGGGTGTAGGGAACGACGCAATAGCTGCAATATTTGGAGCACCCTTCCATGATGCTCACAAATGCGGAGGCGCCTTCCACCTTGGCGGGTGGGAGGTGGTCAAATTTCTCGATTTCTGGAAAACTGATGTCGACTTGCGGCTGATTCTTGAGTCGGCGTTGGTTAAGTAACTCCGGCAAACGGTGCAGTGTTTGCGGACCAAAAACTACGTCCACATAGGGCGCTCTCGCAATGATCGCAGCCCCTTCTTGGCTAGCCACGCAGCCGCCTACGCCAATTTGCACGCCTTTTTTGGCTAAGTGTTTAACACGCCCTAAGTCGGAAAAAACTTTTTCTTGGGCTTTTTCACGCACCGAGCAGGTATTGAACAAAATCAGATCGGCTTGTTCTACGTCATCGGTTTTTTCGTACCCTTGAGCTGCGCGAAGAACGTCAGCCATCTTGTCCGAGTCGTATTCGTTCATTTGGCAGCCGAAGGTTTTGATAAAGACTTTTTTGGTCATGGGGTGTTCTTTATCGTTGGGGCGAAAGCAGGGTGCAAATGCAGCGGTTCATGGTATTTTTCCAGAGGCTGTGGGTGATGAAAAAGGGCGCTACGTTTGCAGCGCCCTTTATTGGCATATTTGGTGGTGATAGGTGGATTTGAACCACCGACATCAGCATTATGAATGCTGCGCTCTAACCAACTGAGCTATATCACCAAAGGGTGAAATTATAGCTAAAAAATTCTTCTAAGCCTCTAATAATCCACAGTTAGGCCTTGGTAAGGCCACAGAGCTTTCACAGGTTGGAGAAGTGGGGAGGTCGTTTATTCACAAATGCGTCCATACCTTCTTTTTGGTCGGCGGTAGCAAACAATGCATGAAAGAGACGGCGCTCAAACATCACCCCATCCGACAAACTTCCTTCAAAGGCTCTGTTGATGCTTTCTTTGGCGGCCATCGTGGCCAATTGTGAATAACTGGAAATCGTGAGTGCAGCTGCCAGTGCTTCTTCCATGAGATTTGCCAAGGGCACAACGCGACTCACCAAGCCAGCGCGTTCGGCCTCAGCGGCATCCATCATGCGCCCCGTCAACGCCATATCCATAGCTTTGGATTTTCCGACCGCGCGTGGAAGGCGTTGTGTACCACCAGCGCCAGGGATGACACCGATCTTGATTTCAGGTTGACCAAATCGGGCGTTATCGGCTGCGATGATGAAATCGCACATCATCGCCAGCTCGCAACCGCCACCCAACGCAAACCCACTGACCGCAGCAATGACTGGCTTTCGAATGGTGCGAATCGTCTCCCAATTGCGTGAAATGTAGCCGGACTTGTACACATCGACAAAGCTGAAATTCGCCATCGCACTGATATCCGCACCCGCAGCGAAGGCTTTTTCATTGCCAGTGATAACCATGCAGCCAATGTCGACATGGGCATCGAAACTCGTTAGCGCATCCCCCAGCTCATCCATCAAAGCGTCATTCAAAGCGTTGAGTTGTTTGGGACGATTGAGGGTAATGACAGCAACCTTTTCGCCTTCGATGCGCGTGGTGATCAGTTCGTAGTTCATGGTGAGTAAGTGGGTTGTGATTCGTTGGCCCACTATAGCCAAGGGGCTTGACCAGGGTTTGTTTTACGGTTGGCGCTGTGGATGCGCAAGGTGCTTGTCTTGGTTGGCAGCGTGAGCGCTAAGCGTAAGAACCGTTTGTCGCGTGAGACGATGGCAGTCATTTTCCGCTGGTCAGCCAAAAGGGGTAGAAGGTCCTCTATTTTGTTAATGCGCCATGCTTGCCCATCAGCGAGATTACCAACTTCAATCCCTAGCCATTCATCCCCCGCGCACAGCCCGGCCGCTTCTGCGGCTCCACCGCGCAGCACCACTTTGATATGGACTGCGCCGTTAGAGTCGACAGTTCGCACTCCCAAACGTTGCGCCATTTGTGCCGGTTCTTCTAGGACTTGGAGTTGTTGTTTCACCAGCAACTCTTTGATGGGCAAGTCTTTGGTGGTGTGAACCCACGCCTTTATTTCTTTGCGCCATGACCGACCCGTTTGTTCTAGCAAAACTTCCAAAAGATCTTCTTCTTGCATGGGCCCAGCTTTGCACCGTACCCACAGTCCTCGCATGATGTGGTCGAGTGTTACTGGTGTGCTTTGTCGAAGACTGAGGTCTAAACACGCGGCTACCAATGCCCCTTTGGTGTAGTAACTGACCGTCGCATTAGGTGTGTTTTCGTCTTGGCGGTAATACTTCACCCAAGCATCCATGCTGGCTTGGGCCACGGACTGCACCAACCTGCCCGGAGTCTGAAAAACTTGGTTCATCGTTTTGGTCAGCAGTTTGAAGTAGCCAACGTCGTCGATCAATCCTGAGCGGCGCAGTAACAAATCATCGTAATAGCTGGTAAAGCCTTCAAAAAACCAGAGCAAGTGGGTGTAATTTTCTTGGGTGTAGTCGTACCGTGTAAA
Source organism: Comamonadaceae bacterium (assembly GCA_037133455.1). GTDB lineage: Bacteria > Pseudomonadota > Gammaproteobacteria > Burkholderiales > Burkholderiaceae_C > Allorhodoferax. The sequence continues at coordinate 15,054 of JBAXOC010000006.1, forward strand.
TTCAACCGGGCGTAAGCGCTTCACGTTCCATGTGTGAAAGTATTCGTGACTGATCAGTCCCAAAAGCGTGATGTAACCCTCGCTGGTTTTGGCGTCCCCGACCCTGGGAAGGTCTTTTCTGGCAGCGATCAACGCCGTGGAGTTGCGGTGTTCTAGGCCGCCATAGCTGTCATCGACGGCGTTGAGTAAAAAAACATAGCTACGAAATGGCGTTTTGGAGGCCAGATTTTTACTTGAAGTTTGTCCCTCTTGGTGCCAAAACTGCAGGTGTGTTTCGCATATTTTTTGGGTATCTTTGAGTAATCGCGCACTGTCAAAGGAAGGCATAGCGCCGGCGACTACCAGACTGTGTTTTACCCCACAGGCTAAAAATTCACCACTCCAAAACTCACCCATTTCAATAGGACAATCGGCGAGTGCATCGTAGTCAGGTGCGCCGTAAAGACCAAAGCCTTGCTTGTCAGTTTTAATCGACGGTAAGCCTGTGGCTACACGCCAGGGTTTGCTGCTTGAATGCTTGCGTAGCTCCAAGGTGTGCGGTTTATCCGTGAGGCCTTGTGCCATCAAGCACAGACTGGTGGGATTGAAAAACCCACGTGAACTGTCAAGCCAAGCGCTTCGCACGGAGTTGTCTAAGGCATAGACCTCGTAGCTCACTTCCAAGGCGGACTGACCATCACATGCCACCGCCCAACTGGCCTTATCCAATTGCTCGACTTGAAGTTTGCGCTGATTTTGTTTGCACTCGAGTCTTTGCAAATGCTTAGAAAACTCGCGCACCATGTAGCTACCCGGTATCCATGCGGGTAAAGAAAGGATTTGTTGGGTCGCTGGAAGATCAATCGTCATCTTCACGCGCCAGATGTGGGCGTGTAAGTCTGCGGCTTCAATGCAGTAGTGAACGACCGCCATGGTCAACCGCCTTTGCCCGCTTCGGTCAAAAGTTGCTCTATTTTTTTGCTGTCAATGGCACCTGGAACCCGGGAGCCGTCGATAAATACCAAAGTGGGGGTTCCGCTGATTTTGTACTTGCGTCCCAGTTCCACATTTCGGTTTAAGGCGGTGACATCACACATCGAAGATGCGCTAGGCGTTATTTGGTCGCGCAACATCCAATCTTGCCAAGCCGCACCGCGGTCTTTTGCGCACCACAGGGCTTTGGATTTTTCCATGGAGTCAGCCCCCAAAATGGGGTACAAAAAAAGATAGACCGTGACGTTGTCTACTTTTTGCAGGTCTTTTTCAAAACGCTTGCAGTAGCCACAATTGGGATCCTCAAAGACAGCCAATTTGCGCTGACCGTTACCTCGCACGATCGTAAAAGCATCTTTCAACGGTAGCGTGTCAAATTTCACTGCGGTCAGTTTTTCAATCCGCGCTTCGGTGAGGTTGCGGTGTTGTCGCGTGTCGATCACATTGCCCTCAATCAAATAATTGGCCTGGGCGTCTGTGTAATAAATTTCCGTTCCATTGACGCGAATTTCAAAAATTCCAGGAATGGGCGTTTTATTGACTTCATCAATGGCTTTGAGCTGCGGAATACGTTCGGCGATGTTTTTACGAATCGTGGCTTCTTGAGCAAACGAGCAAAAACATAGCGTGGTAATCAGCGCAGTAAAAACAACTTTGTTCAGGCGTGGCATAGGAAATTTCAAAAAGAGAGAAATCAAAAAAATTAAATTAATGGCGATGACCCATGGCGCGTTTGGCAATCCACGCTTTCAACGGACCGCTGTTATCAAAGGCTTGAAGGCCCCAGTTGCGAAGGGCTTGAATCGCAGCATGGTTCGGATAAAAAATTTGTTGAAGCGCATCTCCGGTAGATCCTATCAGCGCAAATTCTGCCTTGCGTGCCCGCTCATAGGGGCGAAGCAGCCGCATATCACCCACATTGCGCCAAAACGGCCGAGCGTCAATACGACTGGCAAGGTCTGCGACGTCTCCGAGTCCCAAATTCAAACCTTGACCGGCCAATGGATGAACGGCGTGGGCGGCATCACCAGCCAAAACCCAGCTGCCTTGAACTCCCATGCCGCACCAATGGTCAGCGCATGCGTGCATCAGTGGCCACACATTGCGCTCGCTTATTAACTGCATCTCACCCAGCATGTTGTGACTTGCCACCCCCAGCGCTTGCAAAAACTCGGATGACTCGAACCCTTGTAAAGCCCTGGCACGTTCAGGACTGACAGACCACACCAAAGCGCAGGTTTTTCCTGCGGCCCCGTCCATGGGGAGAAACGCCAGTATTTCACCGAGCCCGTTGTGTTGGGTAAACCATTGGCGTGCGGTTTGCTCGTGGGATTTTTCGCATTGAACACGAGCGGCTAACGCCCATTGGGGGTAGTGCGTTGTGGTGTATTCGACCCCGAACTCTTCTCGCGTACGGCTGGCTTTACCTTCGCACACGACGGTCAGAGCAGCAGGTTGGGGAGACTTGACGACTTCAATGCGGCTTTGAAACCCTACGGCTTCATGGAGGTTTTTTTCTATTGAGGGGACGTCAACAATCCAATTCAGGGCGGGGGTGGATTGATCAGCAGAATGAAACCGAGTAGATCCTTGGCCATCGCCAAAAATTTCCATCTGCAAGACGGGTGTTGTATGCGTGTCGTCTGGCCAGCAACGCAATCCTTCTAACAATTCGCGCGAGGCTTGGTTGAGCGCATAAGCCCGAACATCGCTGTGGCTGTCTGCGATAGGCTGATGCGCCTTATTTGCTGACGTTAGCTCGGATTGCGTTTCAACCAGCGCAACGCGCAAGCGCTTAGAGGCGAGTTGCAGAGCCAAACTGCGCCCCACAATGCCCGCGCCGCGTATACATATATCAAAAGCTTGTGCCATGCGAGGCATTGTAGAAGGCGATAGCGTGCTGTGGGTATTTACAAGTAGCGAACCCCTTGCTTTGCTAATTCCTTTTGGATGTGGGACATATTGACTTCGTCCAACCCCACTAGGGCCTTGACGGACAAAGCTGCAGCAATTCCTGCGCCTTGGCCCGCAACAGCGCAGCAAGCCATGTTGCGGGTCGCTGCGTGTGCAATACGATCGCCACCGATTGCGCGGCCTGCGACGAGCAAGTTCTTCACTTTTTTAGGCAGCATGCTGCGGTAAGGAATGTGCATGTAGCGACCGGTGGTTGGCAAAATGAGAACGCCATACCCGTCAATAAACTCTGGGTAAATACCGATGGTGTCATCAAACCTGGCTTGCTCTCTGACGTCATGTTCCTTCATGTTGTATAGAGCATCAATTTTTCGTGTGTCTCGAATTCCGATGGTCATGGCAAAGTTGCGCAGGCGCACTTGGCTACAACCTGGCGTGTAGCGGCGTAGCGCCTCAATAGCCAACATCGCTTGGCGGCGTCCATCGATTTCATGGTGCGTCATGCTGTCTGGATCCGTGCCGTCGCAACCGGCCAAATGCACTAGATTCATATACGTGAGTTCGCCTGTGTCGTGGATGGCCCCCCAAGTCCCCCCAATCGTATTTAAATGTGCAGGTATGACTCCGTCGCGAATGGCTTGCGCAAACGGCTTGGCTAAAAAAGGAGAAAACATAGCATCCTCTTTTCCGGACGTCT
>JBAXOC010000007.1:0-17526 GCA_037133455.1 Comamonadaceae bacterium
TTTGCACGATAAAGGTATTAGCACCGCTGTTGGCGATGAGGGTGGCTTTGCCCCCAACGTTGCGAACCACGAAGCTGCGATCCAGATGATTTTGGAAGCCATTGACAAAGCCGGATTTGTAGCCGGTGAGCAAATTGCTTTGGGGCTGGACTGCGCGGCCTCTGAGTTTTACAAAGACGGTAAGTACGAACTCTCCGGTGAAGGCCTTAGCCTCAGCGCCCAAGAGTGGACTGACATGCTGGCGACTTGGGTAGACAAATACCCGATCATCAGCATCGAAGACGGTATGGCCGAGGGCGATTGGGATGGCTGGAAATTACTCACCGATCGTTTGGGTAAAAAAGTTCAGATCGTGGGTGATGACTTGTTTGTCACCAACACCAAAATTTTGAAAGAAGGCATTGACAAGGGCATCGCCAATTCGATTTTGATCAAAATCAACCAAATCGGAACCTTGAGCGAAACCTTTGCAGCTATCGAAATGGCCAAGCGCGCGGGTTACACCGCCGTCATCAGCCACCGCTCTGGTGAAACGGAAGATTCGACCATTTCAGACATCGCGGTCGGAACTAACGCGGGCCAAATCAAGACGGGCTCTTTGAGCCGCTCTGACCGGATGGCCAAGTACAACCAACTGTTGCGCATCGAAGAAGATTTGGGCGAAATAGCCGTATACCCAGGACGTGCAGCGTTCTACAACTTGCGCTAAGATTTGACCATGGGTCGCCGTCACGTTCCTGCCGTTTTATTGGTCTTGCTCTTAGCGTTGCAAGCCCAACTCTGGTTTGGGCGTGGCAGTATTCCCAACGTGGCCCAGCTAACCCAAGAGCTTGCGCAGCAAAAGCAGAGCAATGCCCAAGCGGTCTTAGCCAATGAACGCTTGGATGCGGAGATCCGTGATTTGCGTGAGGGGCTCGAAACAGTCGAAGAAAAAGCCCGCATGGAACTGGGTATGGTCAAGCCCAACGAGATTTTTGTGCAACTCTCTAAGTAAGCGCATGCTGGCTTAGGGACTGCAACGTCCACCCCCATGAAGATCGCCATCCTGGGCGCTGAATGCAGCGGAAAAACGACTTTGGCAAAGCGGCTGGCTGCTGAACTCACACGCCAAGGTTTTTCGGCCTGCTTTGTGGCTGAAGCCCTGCGCGAATGGTGCGATAGGAATCAAAGAACACCAAAGGCTAATGAACAAACCGACATTGCCAAGTTGCAAATACAACGCATTCAAGACGCCCCAGCGGTTGACTACCTAATTGCAGACACCACCGCATTGATAACGGCCATTTACAGCGAGATCATTTTCAACGACCCCTCGCTCTACCCCTTAGCGTTAGAAAACCAGCAGAGTTTTGATCTGACGTTGGTGATGGGTTTAGATTTGCTCTGGGTCGCAGACGGCATCCAACGCGATGGGGTTGCCATTCAATCCGCGTTCGATGCCAAGTTACGCCACGTCCTACAAAGTCAAGGCATCGGTTTCAGCGTGATCTACGGCTCAGGTGACGAACGCTTTGACAACGCGATGACCGCGGTGGCCACAATTTCGAAAGTCCAACACCTGCCTCAGGAAAAAACCGCACGGCAATCCCCCTGGCAATGGGTTTGCGAGAAATGCTCGGACGCGCAATGCGAGCACCGTACCTTTACTGCTTTGCTTGAAGCCAAGCCGCAGCCATAAAAACGTCAGTGGGGTTTGGACCCGGGGGCCAGTTGCTGGACCGGATCGACAAACAGCCGGGCGGCATCAATCGGATCAAAACGGTATTGCACACCGCAAAACTCACACGCCACTTCAATGTCGGGGCGCTCAGTCAAAATACTTTGCGCCTCATCGGCACCCAAACTAACAATCATCTTGGCCACGCGTTCGCGACTGCAACTACAAGCAAAACGAGGCGCAGCATCCCCTAACAAGGGATCAAACCGGGTGATGGGCTCTTCCCAAAACAAGCGCCGCAAAATCGTATCCACATCCAGAGTCAAAAGCTCTTCGCTTTTGAGACTGCTGGCCAATATGGCGATGCGGTTGTAATGTTCATTCAGACCAATCTCATCCTCATTGTCCTTACTTACCATGCTGCCTGACAGGTTTTTTGACCCTTGCAACGGCAGACGCTGAATCAGTAAACCCGCAGCCACGTTCGCGTTGGCGGCAAGCACCAAGGTCGTATCGAGTTGTTCGCTTTGCAGCATGTAGTGCTCCAAGACGTCGCTCAAACGCGCAATCGGTTTGCCTTGGTCATCAAACAGCGGCACCACGCCTTGGTAGGGTTGCTGCCCCGGAAATTTAACTTTCGGATCTAAGGTAATCGCACACCGGCCTTGGTTGGTGACATTAACCATTTGACTCAAGCTCGCATGGGCTTGTACTGGCGCCATCACCGAGGCCGTGGCCCGCAATTCAAAGTCCGATTGCACCTCGACAACGGCCAATTTGACTGGACCGTCGCCCATGATTTGCAAAATTAATGCGCCATCAAATTTGATGTTGGACTGCATCAGTACGCCGGCAGCCACCATTTCGCCAAGCATGTCACGCACTGGCGCGGGGTAACCACCGTGCTCGCTATTGGAGGCACGCCGGCGCAAAATTTCGGTCCACGCGTCGGTCAAACGCACGATGCTGCCTCTGACAGGCAATCCGTCGAATAAAAATTTATGTAATTCAGACAATTTTGCGAAACTCCGATTGGTAGCGGCGGGCGTTTTCAATGTAGTGCTGTGCGCTCGCTCGCAGCCCCTGCATTTGCTCGGGGGTTAATTGACGAACCACTTTGGCAGGGCTGCCAATAATCATCGATCCATCCGGGAACTCTTTGCCTTCGGTCACCAAAGCGCCGGCACCCACTAAACAGTTCTTTCCGATTTTGGCCCCATTCAAAATGATGGCACCGATTCCAATCAGTGATTCATCGCCGATGGTGCAGCCGTGAAGCATCACTTTGTGGCCTACCGTCACATATTTCCCAACGGTCAAAGGCATGCCGTAGTCGGCATGTAACACGCTGCCATCTTGAATATTGCTTCCCTCGCCAATGGAAATGTGCTCTGTGTCGCCGCGAATCACTACGCCAAACCACACGCTGGAATCTTTTGCAAGCGCCACCCGCCCCATCACCTGGGCGCTATCGGCAACCCACGCAGATTCAGCGACTTGGGGGGAAAGGTCTGCCAGTTCGTACATTGCCATCGTTATTCCTGTAGATAAAACCCATTGAGATTACCTAGAATTGTAGAGATGGAAATCAGACAACGTGCTTATGACGCTTTTTGCCTTAGCGAACCCCTAAAAAAGGTGTGCGCCGTGAGGGCGCTTTGGAGCGATGCGCCCCATGCCGATTGCGACACAGCGCGTGATTTTGTCTGCCCTGAAGAGCCCGGTCGCCCAGAGAAACCCGACTTGGTCGGCCCCAAAGATGTCCCTAAACGCTCCGCCTATACGCCACAAGGCCACGCCGCTTTGGTTCACTCAATTGCACATATCGAGTTCAACGCCATCAATTTGGCGCTGGATGCGGTGTGGCGATTTGCGAATTTGCCCCAGGCTTACTACCGCGACTGGCTCGGGGTTGCGTATGAAGAAGCGCAACACTTTTCATTGCTTCAAGCCCATTTGCAACAATGCGGTTACTGCTACGGTGATTTCGTGGCCCATGATGGGCTTTGGACAGTTTGTGCAGATACACAGCACGATGTGCTTGCCCGCATGGCGCTCATTCCGAGAACGATGGAGGCGCGGGGCTTGGATGCCACGCCTATGGTGCAAACCAAATTACGCAAAGTGGGTACACCACAGGCCTTGCAAGCCGTTGAGATTTTGGAATTGATATTGAACGAGGAAGTCGGTCATGTGGCCATCGGCAACCACTGGTATCACTGGCTGTGCGAGCAGAACGGCGTTGACGCAGTGACCTTTTACAAAGACGCCACGCTGCGTTACCGAGCCCCCACGCTCAAACCGCCCTTTAATATTCCAGCGCGATTACAAGCGGGCTTTACCCCTGAAGAAATCGCCGAACTCCCGCACCACCCGCCCCGCCCTTGAGACTTAGCCGCGCGGATGGTGCGCAGCATGCAATTGCGCCAAGCGCTCGCGAGCCACATGGGTATAGATGGTTGTTGTCGAAATATCGGCGTGGCCCAAAAGCAGTTGTACCGCGCGTAAATCCGCGCCATGGTTGAGTAAATGGGTCGCAAACGCGTGGCGCAAGGTATGGGGCGAGAGCGCGGAACGAATGCCAGCGGCCAAGGCGTATTTTTTAACGACCATCCAAAACATCACACGCGACATCGCTACGCCGGGGTTCGATCCTTGGGTAGTAACAAATAAATCATCGGTTTGCTTACCTGCAAGCAAGGTCGCACGGGCTCCGTCTAAGTACTGTCGAAGCCAACTCGCAGCCACTTCTCCAAACGGCACCAAACGCTCCTTGGCGCCTTTACCCATCACCCGAAGCACTTGGTCATTCATTCCGATGTTCAAGGTTTTAAGCGTCACCAACTCGCTGACCCGAAGTCCGCTGGCATACATCAACTCCAACATGGTTCGGTCCCGCACCCCCAAAGCGGCAGAGGTATCCGGCGCTGCCAACAAATCCTCCACCTGGGCCTCGGTCAATGACTTGGGAACCCGCAAAGCCTGTTTAGCCGCTTGCAGCTTTAATGTGGGATCGATGTGGATGCGGCCTTCCCGCAAAGCCCATCGAAAGTAGCGCTTAAATACGGTCAGACGGCGGTTGGCCGTCGTGGCTTTGGTGCTGGCGTGTTGGGCAGAAAAATAGCCTAGCACCTCTTGCTCTGTGGTGCTGACCAATGGAGCACCGAAGCGAAAGACCAATAACTGGCGCAGGTCACGCCGATAGGCTTCCAAGGTGTTCTTTGACAAGCCCTCTTCTAACCACAACGCATCGATGAAACTGTCAATCGACTCATCAAAAAACGTTGGCCCAGCGATTGGGCCAGCGGCTGTCTTGCCACCCAACGGCAAGATCAGTCCAAACTCAATTTGGCGGACTCAACCACCCGTTTGTACACCGCGTACTCCGCACGAATTTGCTCTGCGAACTGCTCAGGGCTGTTGGCAATAATCAAAGAGCCGGTATCTTCAATGCGTTTTTTAACGATCGGATCTTCCAAGGCTTTTCGCACTGCTGCGTTGACTTTGTCGACGACTTCTTTCGGTAAGCCCTTTGGCCCATAAATTCCGTAAAACGCCATCCGATTGACAGGCTCTAGTCCCAGTTCCTTGAAGGTCGGAACATTCGGTAGTTGGCTCAAACGCTGCGGGGCAGCCACCACAATAGGAACCAATCTATTGGCCTGAATAAAGGGCAAGGCCGATGGCAAATTGTCAAAGGTCATCGGGACCTGACCGGCTACCGTGTCGTTGAGCGCGGGGCCCGCGCCGCGGTAAGGAATATGCGTGACAAACACGCCTGCCAAATTTTTATACAACTCCATTTGCAGGTGACCAATGCCTCCCGTGCCAGAGGAAGAATAGGAATGTTGGCCAGGATGCTTTTTAAGTTCAGCCACATAGGATTTGTAGTCTTTTGCTGGAAAGCTAGGGTGGACTGCAATCACATTGGGCGTCGCTGCAATGTTGATGATGGGTGTGAAGTCCGTCATCGCGTTGTAGGGTATTTTGGGATTAATCGCAGGGTTGGCCGCTACGGTTGAGACGGTTGCCATTCCCAATGAATAGCCATCGGGTGCTGATTTCGCCGTTTCATTGGCCCCAATCACACCACCACCACCCGCTTTGTTTTCTACCACCACGCTTTGACCCAGTGCTTTACCCAAGGGCTCAGCGATCACACGCGCAATGATGTCGGTCGTTCCGCCTGGTGCAAAAGGGACTTGGAGCTTGATGACTTTGTTGGGATACGCTTGCGCCCATAAAGTTCCAACGGGTAACAAAACCAAACTCAAAATACGCGCGCACTTTAAAAGGTAACGGTGCATGGTGAAGTGTCCTTGAAGTGGGGTGGAAGGTGAGCAGTCATATTACATCCCTCCAACGGCGTTGCCTATGGGCTAATACCCCAATGCTCTTACCCAAAAGCTTGACCCACGACTGTTATCCTTGGCCCGTGAATTACGCTCAACTCCTATTCCCTGATTTTTCGCTGATTCTGATCGGCTACCTCATTTGTCGCTTTACCGCGCTCAACCGCTCCATTTGGGTGCATGTCGATGCGTTGGTGTACTACCTGCTGTTTCCCACGCTTTTGTTTTATTCGATTATCAAAAGCCCTTTGGACTTGAGTGAGGCGGCTAAATTGGTGGGCGCTGGCTGGACAGTGCTCGGGGTGGGCGTTGCTTTGGCCTACGCCTTGCCCTATCTCCCTGGGCTACGAAAACACATGCCTGTGCGATTGCACGCCGCCTCGGTGCAGGTTGGCTTTCGGTTTAACTCCTTTATTGCGTTAGCTTTGGCCGAGCGCTTGGCTGGACCTGCCGGAATATTGGAAATTGCGGTGCTGATTGGCGTGTGCGTGCCCTTGGTGAATGTGGCCGCCGTTTGGCCTATGGCACGCGGGGGCCAAAAACATTTTGGAAAAGAATTGCTGCGTAACCCGTTGATATTGGCTACGGCCTCGGGCTTGTTGGCTAACCTGTGTGGATTGTCATTGCCCCATTGGTTGGAGCCGACCGTGGGTCGGATTGGCGCTTCTTCCTTGGCTTTGGGCTTGATGGCAGCAGGTGCCGGAATGCAAATTGGGGCTTTGGCAAATGGCAAAGTTCTGGCCACCTCGGTCTTACTGATTCGCCACTTGATTTCCCCACTCGTGGCTTTGGCAGCGGCGTATGCGTTTTCTCTGAGCGCCAGCCAAGCCACTATTTTGTTGGCCTACTCCGCCATACCCACAGCGGCAACCTGCTACGTTTTAGCCAGCAAGATGGGCTATGACGGAGCGTATGTGGGGGGATTGGTCACCTTATCGACCCTGCTTGGAATGCTCAGCCTGACTTTTTCATTGGGTTTTTTGCGGCCGCTGTATTTGGTTTAGGCCGAACTCGGATCTTGCGCCAAAGCCCAGGCTACGTGCTCGCGTACGATCGCACTAGGATGATCCAAGCGGCGCAGCAAGGCGCTGCGCCACTGCGGTTTTTCTAACGAATTACTCCGCATCGCGTTGCCCAGAGCAATGGCCACATTGCGCAACCACTGCGCATGGCCAATGCGGCGAATGGGGCTGCCCTCGGTGTAGCTTAAAAACTCTTCTTCGCTCCAATCCAGCAGCCGGGTCAACGATGCGCCGGTTAAACCCTCGCGGCTGTCAAAATCTTTCAAGCTGCTGCGTTGCGCATACTTATTCCACGGACACGCCAGTTGGCAATCGTCACACCCATAAATCCGATTCCCCATCAAAGGACGCAGCTCCAACGCAATCGAGCCGGCGTATTCGATGGTGAGGTAGGAAATGCAGCGCCTTGCGTCGAGCTGGTAGGGCGCGACGATCGCTTGCGTTGGGCACACATCGATGCATGCGGTGCACGATCCGCAGTGGGCTTGTACGGGCGCAGTCGGCTCCAGCGCCATATCAATAAATATTTCTCCCAAGAAAAACATCGAGCCCGCTTCGCGGTTTAACACCAGCGTGTGTTTGCCGCGCCAACCCATACCACTGCGCACCGCAAGCTCTGCCTCTAGGACAGGGGCCGAATCTGTGAATGCGCGGTGGCCCAGGGGGCCGATGTGCTGAGATAAACGCTCAGCTAATTTTTGGAGTCGCTGGCGCATGACCTTGTGGTAATCGCGCCCTCGCGCATAAACCGACACGGTACCTTGATCGATTTTATTGAGACCTGCAAACTCTAGGGCCTGCCAGTCACCAGGCGTCTGGCTTGGCAGATAATCCATTCGCGCGGTGATAACGCTGAGCGTTCCCGCAACGAGTTCCGCAGGGCGTGCACGCTTGAGTCCGTGGCGCTCCATGTAGTCCATCTCACCATGAAAGCCGTGTTCCAACCATGCCAACAATCCAGGCTCAGCCGATGACAAATCTACGCCTGAGATACCAATTTGGGAAAAGCCCAACTCTTGCGCCCAAGCCTGCAACTGCCCCAGCAAGGGTCGCGTTGGTGGTGGTGGGCTAGCCTGCGCGTTATGGGTATTCACACACCGATTGTAAAAACTCTGCCGCTGCGTCTGGTTTGGCCTGACGAAACGGCGACACAGGCCTTTGCGAATACCTTAGCCCAAGCGCCGGCGCTCAGCAACGCCTTCATTGCCTTGCATGGCGATCTTGGCGCTGGAAAAACCACCTTGGTGCGGCATCTGTTGCATGCGCTGGGCGTTACCGGTCGGATTAAAAGCCCCACCTACGCGGTCGTGGAGCCGTATGAGCTACCGCGCATGGCGATTTGGCATTTTGATTTTTACCGTTTCAACGATCCTCGGGAATGGGAAGACGCCGGGTTTCGCGATATTTTTTCAGGGCCCGGACTCAAACTCGCCGAGTGGCCTGAAAAAGCCGCTTCGGTTTTACCGGCTGTCGATCTCGATATCTTCATTCGCACCGACGCCGACACCCACCGCCAAGTCAGCCTCGTTGCCAATACGCCAACAGGCGCTGACTTCTTGCATTTCCTTTCAGAGGAAACCCAATGAAGCGGCGGACGTTCCTAGAAACAGGAGCCGTCGTATTGACGCTGGGTGTCAGCCCCTTGGCGCGCGGAGCCAACATCATCACGGTGCGTATTTGGCCCGCGCCTGAATACTCACGGGTCACGATTGAGTCAGACAGCGCTTTAAGCACCACCCACACCTTTGTTGCCAACCCACCCCGATTGGCGGTGGACATTACTGGAGTGACCCTTAACCCCGCGCTCAAAGAATTGGTAGCCAAGGTCCAACCCGGTGATCCCAATATTGCAGGCATTCGGGCGGGCCAATTTACCCCCACCGTGGTGCGCTTGGTGATTGACCTCAAGCAAGCCATTCGTCCTCAGGTCTTCACACTAGCGCCGGTGGCGGCGTACCAGCACCGGTTGGTATTTGACCTCTACCCCACCCAAGCCATCGATCCCTTGGACGCATTGATCGCCCAACATCTCCCCCCCAAGTCGCAACCCGCCAGCTCCGACCCGCTGGGTGAATTAATGGCGCAACACAGCGGCAAGCCCACCCCTAAAAAGGCAAGCACTCCGATTGCCCCACTTTCTCCTGCCTCATCCACGCAAGCAGCCAAAACCACGCCACCAGTAAGTCCTGGACCTGGCCCCGGCACCAACACCAGCCCAAGCCCAACGACCCCCACCACCGACCGGCTCATCATCATTGCGCTTGACCCAGGCCACGGCGGCGAAGACCCTGGGGCGGTGGGGCCAGGCGGCACGCATGAGAAAAACGTGGTCCTCAAATTAGCGCACCTGCTGCGCGACCGAATCAATGCCGCAGAAGTCAAAGGCATGACGATGCGAGCCTACTTAACCCGCGACGGTGACTTCTTTGTGCCGCTGCATGTGCGGGTTCAAAAAGCGCGACGGGTTCAGGCCGACCTGTTTATGAGTTTGCATGCTGATGCCTTTTTTACCCCCCAACCCCAAGGCGCCAGCGTGTTTGCCTTAAGCCAAGGCGGCGCGTCGAGCAGCGCTGCGCGGTGGATGGCGGCCAAAGAAAACAAGGCCGATTTGATTGGGGGTTTGAACGTCAAAGCCAAAGACGCAGTGGTGCAAAGTGCCTTGCTTGACATGAGCACGACGGCGCAGATTACCGACAGTCTTAAGCTCGGCGGCTCGCTTTTAGGAGAAATCGGTCGGGTTGGGAAGTTACACAAATCGCGGGTAGAACAAGCGTCTTTTGCCGTTCTCAAAGCACCAGACATCCCAAGCGTTTTGGTGGAAGCCGCCTTTATCAGCAACCCCAAAGAAGAAGCCAAACTCAATAGCGAGGAATACCAAAACCAACTCGCAGACGCGCTAATGCGCGGGATTTTGGCCTACTTTAGTAAAAACCCACCGCTTTCGCGGAGTCGCAAGACAGGTTAAAAAGGGTTAGTAACGGCTTATTTTTCGGCTTGGCGTCGTGCCCGCCATGCGCCAAAAAACACCAATAGGCCGGGGACCAAAATCATCGCCCAGATGATTTTTTCCAAATGCAGTTTGACCCAGACAATATTGCCAAAAAAGTAACCCACCGTTACCAACGACCCCACCCACAAAGCGCCGCCCAACACATCGTACAACGTGAATTTCGCTCGGGTCATATTGGCTACGCCTGCAACAAATGGGGCGAAGGTGCGTAAAAATGGCATGAAACGCGCCGCCACGATCGTGATACCGCCGTAGCGCTCATAAAACGCATGGGCCTGGTCAAACGCGGCCTTATTGAAGAGCCTGGAATCTTCCCATTGGAATACTTTGGCTCCAAGAAAACGGCCCACGGTGTAATTGGATTGGTTACCTAAAACAGCCGCAGTGAAGAGTAAAACCACCGTCAGCGGGTAACTCATGAGACCCAAACCACACATCGCACCCACCACAAAAAGCAAAGAGTCTCCGGGAAGAAAAGGCATAACCACAACGCCGGTTTCGACAAAAATAATCAGAAACAGCAGCGCATAAACCCACATGCCATATTGGGTGACAAATATCTCGAGGTATTTGTCAATGTGCAGAATAAAGTCAAGCAGTGTGGTGAAGAGTTCCATGACCGCCATTATCGTTGGCCGCGCCTCTAGAATGCTTTGGTGAACGCAAGCACCCTCCCAACCATGCCCCACATCCCTTTGCGCCGCCCTATCCGCGAACTTCCGGATGAACTGATCAGCCAAATCGCTGCAGGCGAAGTGGTGGAGCGGCCCGCCTCGGTCGTGCGCGAACTCGTTGACAACGCGCTTGACGCTGGGGCGCGTAACGTTACGGTGCGCTTGCTCGCTGGCGGCGTGCGCTTGATTGCGGTCGAAGACGATGGCATGGGCATCGTGCGCGATGAGCTGCCGATGGCCTTCAAACGCCACGCGACTAGCAAAATTGGCAGTCTCCATGATTTGGAATCGGTCAGCACCATGGGCTTTCGGGGTGAGGCCTTGGCGGCCATTAACTCTATTGCCGATTGCGCTATTTTGTCGCGCGCCAACCAGCAAAGTGAAGCATTTCTATTGGATGGTCGAACCGGTGAATTGCGCCCCGTCGCACGTGCGCAAGGGACCACCGTGGAAGTTAAAGAACTTTTTTACAGCACGCCTGCACGGCGTAAATTTCTAAAAACCGATGCCACTGAATTAGCCCACTGCATCGAAGCAGTTCGCCGCCATGCGCTGGCCCGACCTGATGTGGGTTTTGAAATTTGGCACGAAGGCAAATTGGCTGAGCAATGGCGTGCTTGGCCTTTGGAAGGATCGCTTGCCAGTGCAGGCGATGCGCTGGACCGGCGCTTGGCGGATGTCTTAGGCCCAGATTTTTTGGAGCAATCGATCGCAGTGAATTGGTACAAAGCAGGCGAAGGCCAGAACATGCGCGTTTGGGGTCGGGTTGGGGTTCCGGATGCGGCACGCTCTAGAGCGGACCAACAATTTTGTTATGTCAACGGTAGGTTTGTGCGAGATAAAGTTCTGACCCATGCTGCGCGTAGTGCGTACGAAGACGTCTTGCATGGCCATCGCCAACCGATCTATGCGCTCTATCTCAGCATGGATCCTGCGCGGGTGGATGTCAATGTGCACCCCACTAAAATTGAAGTGCGTTTTCGTGACAGCCGCGAAGTCCACCAAGCCGTTCGCCATGCCACCGAAGACGCGTTGGCAGCGCCACGTGCGGCTTCGGCTCAGCAACCTTTAGTAATCCAGCAAGGCCTGGCCGACCAGAATGTGCTGCAGACTTCGCTGCAAGCTACCCCCTTCTATGCGTCTCAAGCCGCGATCCCTTTTCGTGCGAACGACTCCGCAGTGGGGCACCGCGTCAGTGATTTGGCAGCGCTGTGGCAACCTTCACCGCAGCAGGCTTCGCAGGTGGCGTTGGAAGCGTCGGCTGCCGATCCTTTGCCCTCGGGCGACTGGCCGCTGGGTCGCGCGATCGCGCAAATTCAAGGCATCTACATCTTGACCGAGAATGCACAGGGCTTGGTCATCGTCGACATGCATGCCGCGCATGAACGGATTGTTTACGAGCGGCTTAAAGCACAAGCCAACGCGCATATCGCAAGCCAACCTTTGCTTATCCCCGCCACCTTTGCCTGCACCCCTGCGGAACACGCAACGGTGGAGATACACACCGACACCTTGCTGGCTTTGGGATTAGAGATCAGTGTGTTCTCTCCTAAAACGCTGGCGGTTCGTGCGGTTCCGACCTCGCTGGCGCAAGGTGACGCCGTGGAACTGGCGCGTAGCGTTTTAGCAGAATTAGCCCAACACGACGCCAGTACCGTCTTAGACCGCGCCAAAAACGAATTGCTCGCCACCATGGCCTGCCACGGTGCAGTGCGTGCCAACCGCAAGCTCACCTTGGAAGAGATGAACGGACTGCTGCGCCAAATGGAAGACACCGAACGCAGCGACCAATGCAACCACGGCCGCCCCACGTGGCGTTCGATTTCTATTGCGGATTTAGACAAACTCTTTTTAAGAGGACGTTAACACTATGACTATCCGTCGCCGTGCCTTTTCTGCGTTGTTACCGGCGGCGCTTTTTTCCTCGCTTGCGAAAAATTCGTTTGCAGAAGATATTTTGATATCTGACACGCATTCGCATTCAGCCCTTAGTCCTCGCAACGAGACGTGTTTGTCATGTGAGCTTAACGCCCATCGCGTAACCCTGGTCTCTTGGGCTTTAGGCTCAGACGGTCCATTTATTCAGCGCCTTCCAAGTGGCGCAATGCAGGTGAATTTAAAAGCCACTCCAGAGCAATACCAAGAAACATTCTTGCGCCAACTCGGCGGAATGTTCGCCCGTATTCGGCGCGAACAAATTCGCATTGTTCGCAACGCCCTAGATGTGGACCGCGCGCTTGCGGGCGAGCTGCGCTTGGTGATTTCAACCGAAGGCGCCCACTACTTAGGGGGCGACATCGGCTACCTCGACCTGGCCTATGACCGCGGCGTTCGTCAAATCGGATTAGGGCATTTTGTAGAAGGCGACATCACCGATGTGCGCACAGAGCCGCCAAAGATCGGTGGCCTCAGTACTTTTGGCAAAGACGTCATCCGCCGCTGTAACGCCTTGGGTATTTTGGTCGATCTTGCACATTCCACAGACGCTGCAGTGGCCCAAGCACTAGAAACGTCGACCCAACCGATGCTTTGGTCGCACAGCAACATTACCCGCATTCCCTCATTTTGGAATAACGGTGGTAAAAATCAAAGCATGAGCGTGAGCCTGGATAACGCCAAAGTGATGGCCGAGCGTGGGGGTGTGATTGGGGTTTGGCCAAGCCGCTTTAATTTTGACAATCCTGATGCTTATGTTGCCGGCTTACAGGATGCGATTGCGATGGTAGGTGCAGACCACGTTGCCTTTGGCACCGATATGCAAGGGCTTTCCCCTTCGTCCACCATGATGACCGACTACAGCGGCATGCGCGATATTGTCAATCGCATGTTGGCAAAGAATATGCCCGAAGCGGTGGTTAGAAAAGTAGCCAGCGAAAACTACGGTCGCCTGCTTAAAACGGTGTTTAACGGACGGACTGCGCCCGATCCCATGTGAGCCGACTCCTTACCAAACCCCAACCCGTTCGCAGCGAACTCCGTGCCCTGTGGCAACTCACTTGGCCTATTTTGGTAGGGCAACTGGCAAACGTCGGCATGTCCGTGTCGGATGTCGCCATGGCCGGACACGCCTCGGCCCAAGACTTGGCGGGTATCTCTTTGGGGGTGTCGGTGTGGAATATGGTCATCATTACCCTGATGGGAATCATGATGTCGGTCAGTCCCTTGGTGGCCCACCATGTGGGGGCAAAAGCTTTGCACAAAGTTCCGCATGAAGTGCGACAGGCACTTTGGAAAGCTGTGATTCTGGGCGTTGTTGCGATCGCAATCATGCAGTCCACTGTGTATATTTTTGAAGCCATGGACCTAGAACCTGTGACGCGTAGCGTGGCCATTGGTTTTGTGGTGATCACTAGCTACGCGATGCCCGCATTTGCTGTTTATCGGGTTTTGTACGGGTACAGCGCAAGCCTGAACCAAACCAAGCCCTTGATGGTCGTTGCGATTGGGGCGCTTGCGCTTAATATTTTTCTCAACTGGGTTTTGGTTTTTGGAAACTGGGGCTTCCCCCGGCTGGGCGGTTTGGGGTGTGCGTGGTCTACGCTGCTTTGTGTATGGGCGAATTTAGGAGGCTTGCTGTGGTGGATGCGGCGCAGTTCCGCTTACCAAAGCACCTGGCCTTTTTCACATTTTGAGTGGCCGCATGGACCTAAGTTGCGCAGCTTGCTGCAATTGGGCTTGCCCATTGGCATTACCTACTTTGCAGAAACCAGTGCCTTTGGCCTGATCGCTTTTTTAATCGCTCGGTTTGGCAGCACAGAGATTGCGGCCCACCAAATCGCGCTGAACTTCACCTCGCTGGTGTTTATGGTTCCGCTGAGTTTGGGGGTGGCGGTGCTCACGCGCGTGGGGCATTCGCTGGGCGCGGGGGACGCCTTAGCCGCTCGCTTTCGCGCTTGGGTGGGAGTGGGGGCTGGCTTAGGATTTGCGGCAGTTTCAGCGCTTACGATGACTGTGTTCAACCACCAGATTGCCGCCCTCTACACCACGGATATAGGAGTCGTAAGCGTGGCCGCCCATTTGTTATTTATCGCCGCGATTTTTCAGCTTTCCGACTCGGCGCAAGTGGTCACCAGCAGTGCCATTCGAGGCTACAAAATCACCCGCTCACCTATGTTGGTTCAGCTGACTGCGTTTTGGGTGGTGAGTTTGCCTTTGGGTTATGTGTGGGGGATTGCCCCTTCTGGATTTTTTGCAAGCCCCCAACACCCGATGGGAGCTGCCGGATTTTGGTGGGCATTGGTCGTCGGCCTAACCGTGGGTGCGTTGGGTTTGCTGGTTTTGCTTAAGCACATTGCGCGTAATCGCATCGTCGCCTGATCGCAGTAAGCCATGACTTCGCAACAACCACCTCCTCTTCCCTTTCATATCGCTTTGGCTGGCCCCACCGCAGCAGGAAAAACGGCTGCAGCGTTGGCGATTGCCAAGGAATACGATTGCGAAATCATCAGCGTAGATTCCGCCTTGGTGTACAGCGGCATGGACATCGGGACGGCCAAGCCCAGCGCAGCGGAGTTGGCCCAGGTGAAACACCATCTGATTAATATTCGCGATCCTTTAAACGCCTACAGCGCGGCAGAGTTTGCAGTAGACGCAGAACGTTTGATTCGAGATATCAGCGCACGAGGAAAATTGCCGCTCTTGGTCGGCGGGACGATGTTGTATTTCAAAGCCTTGCGCGATGGAATCGACCCGATGCCGGCTGCCAATGCAGACATTCGCGCAGCAATTGAAACCCAAGCCAAAGCAGAGGGCTGGCCTGCGCTGCACGCCCAACTCACCAAGATCGACCCCGAAACCGCAGCGCGACTGGCCCCGATGGACAGCCAGCGCATTCAACGCGCACTGGAGGTGTATCAAATTTCAGGAGTTCCCTTGTCGGTTTTTCACCTGCGCCAAAAGTCACTTGCTACTCCTCTATCAAGCGAGTCCTCAAACCCGCAAAGCATCGCCCCGCTTATTTCACTAGAACCGACTGACCGCGCTTGGTTACACGAACGCATTGCCCAGCGTTTTGACCAGATGCTGAGTGAGGGATTGATGAATGAAGTTCACGCTTTGCGAGCGCGTGGTGATTTACATGCAGACCTGCCGTCCATGCGCTGCGTCGGCTACCGGCAAGCGTGGGAAGCCTTAGAGGGCGTTTGGCCGTTGGCGGAGTTACGCGACAAAGGCATTTTTGCCACACGCCAATTGGCCAAACGCCAAATCACATGGCTACGTTCCATGCCAGAGCGAATTCAGATTGAATGCGACAGCAGCAACGCGCTAACCGAGGTATTAAGTTGCGTGCGCAATCTGATCACTACATCCCGGCAACTCACTGGGCCGATATAAATCGATTTCATGCAAAGCCAGCAGACTTATATACACCCGGGTTCATCTCAACTGTGCGGTCTTCCTTGATCGCTACTACGCAACCAGCGATACGCCACGCTTTATTTTTTTCCTTGGTACTCGGGCGTTGCAATGAATAAATAGCCATCCAGGATTTGCCAGCCGCATCGGTCATCTCTACTTTCATGATGACGGCTTCTCCATCTTTTTCCGGCTTTAAATAGGCCACCGTGGCGGGTCGATACACAACCGGATAATGCGCACGCACCATGTTCATGAAATTATCAGGCGATTGAAACCTTTTCTGAATAGATGAAGAGGCAAATGAAAAAGCCTTAATGGAGTCGTCGGCAGCAAACGCAGCAAGTTGTGCGGCTACCAAATCACGTGCTGCTTTTTCGTCCTTGGCTGTCAAGGTATTTTGAGAAGATGCAGCTAAGACGTTGAGGGCACACGCCATCGCGAAAAAAACCAGGCTTATCAAAAGCCACAAGCGTGGTCTTGGGCTAAAAGACAAAGGGGTCTTCAGTCCATCGACATCCGTCTTTTGATGCCATTGCGTTGCATTTGGGGTGAAAAACAGCATTGCGACTCCTGAAAAGTTAACAACGAGCATCTTGCTCCGCTTAAATTAACACTGCGGTTTGGTAGGAAATACAGACCTCCACCTTTGAATCAAAACCCTTCAGGGTATTTTTTTACTGGCAACCAGCCCCGCAGGCTATTGATAAACGCCACCTCTGTTACCCGATCTAAATCAGCCAAGCGAACCACGCCTTCGACCACCCGACCCGACTTCAACGCCTCGGATCGGCCTATGCCGCTTAAGAGGCCACAGGCCACGGGCGGCGTGATCCATCGGCCCTCGATACAAAACGCCAAGTTACCTCGCGTACCCTCGGTGATCTCACCGGCGCTGTTCCACAAAATCGTATCGAAAACGCTGGGGTCGGTAGGGGCAAAAGCATCGTAGTGAGCACGCCGTGTGGTCTTAAAGCGAACAAACTCGGAGTGAGCTTCTAGGATAGGCTGCTTGGCCAGTTCCAAGCGAACGAAATCGGGGTTGGGCTCCAAAGCAAAGGCCTGTGCCTGGGGATGGCCTTGCGCATCCAGCAGCAAACGCACGCGCCACAGTCCGCTTGGATGCGAATTCATCATCACCTCAAGGGCGGCTTCAACGCGGCCGGTGTCCCACGGCACTGCGAAATGGTTTGCAGCCGCTTGCATGCGGATAAGGTGGGCGGCGCGGTGGCGTACGACGCCGTCTTCCAGCGCCACGGTTTCCAGCAAAGAAAACGCTTGGCTTGCGCGTTGTACAAACGCCTGTTTGTATTCCCACTCTTGCCACTCGCCCTGCGCTGTGGCATCCGCGGTGATCCCGCTGCCAATGCCGCATTGCGCGTTTTGGCCTTGTAAAGTGACTGTGCGAATGGGAACGTTAAATATAGCTCGGCCACCGGGCGCAACTACACCCAAA